>JAZGDV010000123.1:0-7767 GCA_036478175.1 Thermoplasmata archaeon | reverse complement strand
GAGGGCCAGGCCAAAGCCTATAGGGCCGGATGACCTCCCATCCCCGGGAGGCGGGCAGCCGCTCCTCGAGGCCGGAGGGGCCCCGGTTGGTGATCGGATGAAAACGGTTGTGGATGGTCCTCTGCGCGCGGATCAGGTCAAGGGATTGAAGCGGCTCAAGGGCAGCATTCGCGAGCTGCATGAGCAATTTCGTGAGCTGGAGGACGAGCTCCGGAAATTCCTCCCGAACTTCAAGGAGTGGACCATTCGTCCCGTGGATCTGAAGCCCGTCTGGTGGAACTTTGACGAGTTGTACAAGGCCGATTACCACGGAACGGACCAGGAGTTGTATGAGGTCATCGTCTACCCGGAGGGGAAGCTCCAGGTGACGCGCCTCTGAGGGCGCACTCGTGACGCGCGCATGGTCGAAGTCTGGGTCTACCTCGCACTAGGCGCGACCTTGGGATGGGGATTGGGACAGGTCGCCGCGAAGCGGGGCGTGGGGGCCCTCGGCCCTCGCAAGATGGCCGCGATGGTGGCGCTGGGGGAGGCCGGCGTGTTCCTGGCGGCCTACCTGGCCTTCGGCGCCCCCTCCCTCGGTGGGAGCCGGGGTCTCCTTCTGGGCCTGGGCGCCGGTCTCACCGGCATGCTGGGTTTTGTTGCCTACTACGAGACCATCGCCCGGGGTACGATCTCGCGGGTTGGAACCATCGTCGCAGCCTACCCTGCGGTCACGGTCATCCTCGCGTTGGCCTTCCTGGGCGAGACCATCACGCTGACTCAGGGGCTCGGGATCGCGCTCCTTTTGGGTTCTGCCGTCCTTCTGGGACGGAGAGAGAGGCAGGCGGTGAGGGCGGGCGGGAAGTTGTTGACGGTCCTCGTGCTCCTCTCCTTCCTGTTGTGGGGCGTCTGGGGGTTCCTCGTCAAGGTCGCCGTGACGGAAGTCGGCGAGGGACCGACCTTCTTCTACTTTGGTATCTCCAACCTCCTCGTAGGTGTCCCTCTCCTGCTCTTCCTGCGAGTCAGAGCAACGGGACCCTTGCTGGCGAAGCGGCGACTGCTCGCCTGGCCGACACTGACCATCGTGATGGGTTCCGGTGGGGTGATCCTTATGACGCTGGCCCTGGTCGACGGACCGGCCTCGCTCGTGGCCGCGCTGACAGGGGCGTATCCCATAGTCACGGTCCTGGCGGCCACAACCCTTCTACACGAGCGGTTCACCCGGATCGATGTCCTCGCCGTGGTCGCGTTCGTCGTTGGCCTACTCGCCGTGGTCCTGGTCTGACCGCCCGCTAACTCTAAGGATACGCAATGATTCAGGCCGGCCCGACCGTGACGCGGAACACCAAGGCTAACGCGAGAAGCGCGAGGGTCACAACCGCCACGCCCACATCTGCGGGACCCATCACGAGATCGACCGCGTTCGTTCGGGTGGGGTAGGCGAAGGTCGCGCGCGCCTCCATCGCTTCCCCGAGGCGAACGGAGCGACGCAGGACGCTGACGAACAGGGGGAACAGGAGGGGAATCCCGGCGCGCCACAAGCGTCGGAGGCGTCCTCCCGTCTCGAGGTCGAGGCCTCGCGCCACCTGCGCCTCCCGAATTCGCGTTGCCTCCTCCCCCAGCATCGGGAGGAACCGGAAGGCGAGGCTCAGGGTCAACACGAAGAAGTACGGGACCCGGAGGGAGAGGAGCAAGGCCTCGAGGTCGTCCAGGCCCGTTGTGAGGAAGAAGACGCTCGTCGCCACGAGCATGAGGACGAGGCGGGCATACACCACGAGACTGAAGGTCAGGGCCTCCCTCGTGATCGCCAGCCCCCCGAGGAGGGGTGTGTCCGGCGGGGTGAGGGTCATCAGTACCTCTGCCTGGCCAGGCGGAAAGGTCAGTGCGGAGTGCAGCAGAACATTCAGCGGCACCAGGAGGAGGCCGAGGAGCGCGTAGAGACGAAGGGAGCCCACGAGGGGGCGACCTAAGCGGCCAACGAGGACCAGGATGGTCAGCGGAACGAGGGCCAGCAGGACCACGGCGAGGTCCCACCAGAGCCAGAGAAACAGAATCAAGGCCGCGACGATGAGCAGCTTCGAACGAGGATCGAGACGGTGAAGCGGGGTGTCCGCCCCTTGGTAACGGAAGGCATCGAGGGCCGTGCTCACGAGACCGCCTCCACCCGCCGTTGGACCTCACGATAGAGAGCGGAATCCGGCGAAATCCCGCGCTCACGCATGGTTGCAAGCAAGAGAGGCGCCGACGCCTCGTGGAGCCCCGCATCCGCCAGATCTGACCTGCTCAGGACGTCCCTCGTCCGGCCTTCGAGGAGCACACGCCCTCGCCGTAGGACGACGGCGCGCTCGGTGGACGCGTAGGCAAAGTCCACGTCGTGGGTGATGAAGAAGACGGTTCTGCCTTCGGCCGTCAATCGATCCGCCATCCTCGCCAGACGGCGCTTCCGGCGGTAATCCATCCCCTTCGTCGGCTCGTCCAGGAGGAGCACCCGCGGTCGAAGGGCGAAGCTCGAGGCGAAGGCAACGCTCTTCCGTTCCCCTCCGCTCAGCGCGGCCGGGAGTCGATCCCGGTCCTCCCACAGGTCAAATTCGTGAAGGGCTGTCCCCACCCGCTCCTCAACCTGGGCGGGCGAGAGGCCGTAGTTCCTGGGTCCAAAGGCGACTTCATCCCAGACGCGCTCCAAGAAGATCTGGTGGTCGGGGTTCTGGAACACGATCCCGACCTCTCGGGCGATGTCATGGGTTGTCAAGGTCTCGTAATCCGCGTCTCCCAGCCGAACCGATCCCTTCGAAGGACGCACGAGCCCGACCATAAGTCGTGCCAGGGTCGTCTTGCCCGACCCGTTCTCCCCCAGCAGCGCGACCCGTTGCCCGGGCAGAACGTCGAGACTGATGCCGCGGATCGCCGGCGTCCCGTTTGGGTAGACGTAGTGGACGTCGCGGAGGCTAAGCAGCGGCTTCGAGCGCATCGGAGAGGGTCCTCCCGTTCGGCACCAGACTGTCGACCAGCTCCTCGGGGGTCAGGGGGCACGGAACGTCGAGTCCCAGTCGGCTCAGACGACGCCACACCCGAACGGCCGTCGGGATCTCGACCCCCCACCCCCCCAACTCGGGCCGGGCCATGACCTCCCGGGTTGCCCCATCGAGGGCAATCCGGCCTCGGTGCATCACCACAACGCGGTCCACCACGCCAAGGAGGTCGCCTAGGCGGTGGTCCGTGATGATCATCGTCTTCGACTCGCTTCGGACCAGCTTCTCGATCGTTCCGAGAACCTCCTGGCGACCTCGCGGATCGAGATCCGAGGCAGGCTCATCGAGGAGGAGGACCTGTGGCCCCATCGCCAGGACGCCCGCCAAGGCGAGGCGCTGCATCTGGCCCCCGCTCAACGCGGAGGTCTCCTGTGCCGCGAGATCGCCAAGTCCGACGGCTTCGAGCGACCGGTCAACCCTCTCTGCGATGACTTCCTTCTTCCATCCCAGGTTTTCCAACCCAAAGGCCACATCTCTTCCTACCTTCCCCGCGATGATCTGGTCCTCCGGGGATTGGAAGACGCTCCCTACGAAGGTGGCTACTCGATTCGGGCGGAGGGAGAGGACATCCCGGCCCGCCACCCTCACGACGCCGTGGGCCTCTCCCTCGTAGAAGTCGGGGATGAGACCGTTGAGGGCCCGAAGCAGGGTGGACTTGCCCGATCCCGTCGGTCCGGTGACGAGAATCACCTCACCCTGCCTGGCTTCGAGGTGGACATCGCGCAACGCCGGGACCGGGGAGTCACGGTATCGGAAGGTGAACCCCCGGACTTCGATGGCTGGAGACACCCCGCCTCACCCCGCCCTCCCGGTGAGCCAAGACGGTCTGAGATCGGGCGGCAGACCTCGCACGATGAGGTAGGCCGGAATCACGTTGATGACGCCCTGGGCGGCGTTGAAGATGGCGATCGGCAACAGGAGAATCCCCACCACCACCGCCTCCGGAATGCCCAACAACAGCGGTAGGAAGACGAGGTTGAATCCCGTCATGACGGCGACGCGGGAGGCGACGGCGACCGCTCCGGCGAGGCCTAGCAAGGCCCAGGTCCGAGAGGAGGTCTCCCTTCTCCTCCCCCGCAGGCCCCACAACGTCAGCGCGAGCGGGACCGCTGTGGACATCTCGGCGACCGTCTTGAAGGCGGCCGAGACCGGGTTTCGGGTCGCAATCGTGATGCCCGCGATGCCGGCGGTGACGAAGGCGGCCACCGGCCCATAGAGGATGGCGGCCACCGCAATGGGGATGCCGGTCGGGTCGAAGGTGAGGAAGGTGAGCAGGGGGAACGGAACGCGCAGGTCGAAGGGAATGATCTCCAGGACGGAGGCCATCGCGGCCAAGGCGGCCATGCCGGCGAGGTCCTTGGAGCTCAAAGACCAGGGTCCTCGCTGACTCCATCGTGTGAAATGGTCCCGGACCAGGCGTCCTCCTCCGCGGCGCCGACCATGGGGGAAGTCATAAATACGTTCTCGGAGAGCCCCCGGTGTGCGCGGCGGGAGGATGCCCCTGGCCGGGGCGCTGGCCGTGACCAGCGGTGCGGTGGGAATCGCCGCGGCCCTCCTCTCCTTCCCGTCCGTGGGCGACATGGGGATGCCCATGAACTCGATGCTGCCTGCGGGCTCCCTTCCCGCGTGGCTCCTCCTGGTCTTCAGCGGAGTCGTCCTCGGCAACGGGATCCTTCTCCTCGTTGGCGTGGGGATCGCCGCCCGCCCTCAAGGCGGCCTCATGCTCTTCTACGGGGGCCTCATGGTCCTCGTGGGTTGGCTGATGCTGGGGACCAACCTCTTCGCGATGCAGATGGCCACCCTCTCGGCCCTCGCGATGTTCGGACTGGGGGGGCTCATGGTGGTCTCTGGGATTGCCATGGTCGCGGGGAAACCGATGGGGGAGCGTCGGCTCGCTTGAGGTGGACGGACTCGGATACGGCCTTCATCGACGCCCAGCGCGTGGCCCACCTGGCAACCGTAGGCTCGAGGGCGGAGCCGCACGTGGTGCCCGTCTGTTTCGTCTTTGACGGAGAGCGGTTTTACACGGCCTTGGATCAGAAACCGAAACGGGTTCCGCCCGAACGGCTTCGTCGCATTCAGAACCTATTGCGGAATCCGACAGTCGCCCTGATTCTCGACGACTACCGGGAAGATTGGACGCGCTTGCGATACCTCCTGGTTCGTGGGGAGGCTTCGCTGGTGAAGGATGAGGCGGAACGAAGCAGGGCACTCCAGCTCCTGGTGGCGAAATATTCGCAGTATCGAGAGGCGGGCCTCGAGGACTCGGCATGGCCCCTGGTTCGTATCGATCCCAGGAGCGTTCACCGCTGGCGGGCCTCCAAAGAGCCCGAAGGACCCTAGCGAAAGAGGTCTTCCGCCGTCGGACGAATGGCCTCGGCGATGGAACCTTCAGCCGCTCGGAAATCCACGCCGCGAACGATGGCGACCGGAATGTCATCCAACTTTCCCTTGGCCAGGTCCGCAGCGGCCGCCACCTCATCCGCGAGGGCGACCACTGTGCTCTGCAATTCGTACCCGTGCCGGTCCCGCAGCCCACGGTAGTCCTTCAACGGAGAGAGACCCGCCACGCCGATGGCCACGTCAGTCGATCCCTGTCGCCAAGGCCGTCCAAAGCTGTCGCTGATGAGAACGCCAATCTGAACCGAAAAGGAGTCCTGCAGCCCCGCCCGAAGGCGACGGGCCGAGGCATCCGGGTCCAAGGGGAGGGCCGCATAGACCTCCCCCGCGCCGACGTTGGACCGGTCCACACCCGCGTTGGCGCACACGAAGCCGTGTCGTGTCTCGGCGATGAGGGTCCCACGCTGCAGGTCCATGCGGACCAGGCGGGCGGCCTCCCGGAGGATGAGTTCCACCTGTTCCGGAGACTTGGGTCGTCCCTCGGCGAATGCCCGCGCGAAGGGGGAGGCGGGAAGGTCCGCCGGGCGATAGGTCCGCCCCTCGGCCTTGGAGACGATCTTCTGGCTGACGACAACGATGTCTCCATCCCGGAGATCCAGGTCCGAACTCCGGATTCCTTCCCGAATCAGGGAGTCCAGACGGTCGCCCTTCCGCACCTCCGGGATGTTCCCGACACCGAACACCTGTACACGTCTCACGGTTCTTCCCCCCCGAATCTCCTTAGCTTCTGTCCGATGCGCCAGTCTTTCAACAGTCCCTTGGCCCGAGACGAACGGGCCGCCGTGTAGACCTCGAGAAGACCCATCGGACTCGAGGGCCTCCTTCCGGCGGGGATGGCGTAGATCTCGGTCGTGAGGCCACCCTGTTCGGCTGCCTCCTCCCAGGAGGCTAGGGTGCCCCCCTCAAAGTCCTCGATGAGGGCATCGGTTCCCGACCCCATCACGAGACTCAGTCCGTCAGACCCGGTCGTGGGGACGAGCAGGAGGCGCGCGCCCTGCGCCACGCGTCCGAACAAGAAGGCGAGGTCCTGTGCCTCCAGGAGCGCCAGGTCCCCGCGGAGGAGAGCAACGGCCCCGGCCGACTCTCCTTGAGAAGCCTCGGTGGCTTGCCGCACGGAGAGAGCGCGAATGGGGATTCCCGCCTTCTGTCCGAGGGCCGAGGCAGCGGGGTCCTGGGTCACGAGCACGGTCTCGTCGACGAGGCGAGAGTCTCGGACGGCCTGGAGGACATCGAACAGGATGGCCTCGGCGAGCCGACGACGCCGGCGACGAGAGAGGAGATGGTCGACCCCTTCGAGGGAGGAGCCCAATCGGTCCAAGGTCACAAACGCCCGAGTTCTCCCCCCCATAGACGCTGCCCCTCCGCCAGAGATGGCACTGAGTCCCGGGTTATCAAGGATGCGGGGGGGTAACGGTTCGGCCTCCCCTCCCCGCGTCCTTTAACTAGCGACGGGGTTCTTCCCGCATTGCGCGAGAAGCCACCTCGCGTGGGAGGAACGCCAATGGTGAAAGTTCACCAGATCGCCGCCACGGCCGACGCCGAACGACTCGTGTGCCGGGCGGCGCGGGGGGATTACATGAAGGAGGCCCCCTGGAACGAGAGCTTCGAGGAGGTCATGGGGCCCATCAACGGGGAGGACATCGAGGAGAAGATCAGGAGTTTGCTGCGGCAGCTCATCAGCGCCGGGCATTGGGGGCCCTTTGAGCACCCCACCATCACCTTCGGAATCGAAGGCATGAGCCGGGTCACTCTCGCCCAACTGACGCGACATCGCCTCGCCAGCTTCGACATTCAGAGCGGCCGGTATGTGAGCCTACGAACCCTCACGCCCAAGGACTTCGTCTGGCCCCCGAGCTACCGCGAAGACGCGGTGGTGTCCAGGGAGGCGGGACGCCGGCAGATTACCCTTTCCCCCTCGGAGCGTGAGAAGCTCATCGAGGGGCTCTTCGCCCAGATGATTGAGGCCTACAAGACGCTCGTGGACGGAGGGGTTCCGAGGGAGGACGCACGCTACCTCTTCCCCTTGGCGACGCCCGTGAACGGGACCATGACGGTGAACGCGAGAAGTCTCATGCACATCATCGCCATCCGGAGCTTCGGGGACGCCCAGTGGGAGATTCGCGACCTGGTGACACAGATGCTTGAGCTCGCCAAGGAATGGATGCCCGTCACGTTTGTCACCTTCGAGAAACGGATGAAGACGCGAGACGTCATCGCACCCTAGCAATTCGCGGCCACCCAGAACGGCCCCCCTTCCCCAACCCCGCGTGGGGCCCTAGTATTTCTCCCACTTGGGGAACTCCAGGAGGCTGATGGACACAAATGCGGCGCCGATGATGGCACCGACTACGATGAGGGA
>JAZGDV010000122.1:0-2902 GCA_036478175.1 Thermoplasmata archaeon | reverse complement strand
GCAACGTTGTCATTGGCCACCGGGCCGTCGAGGAGGCGGGCCGGGTCAGCCGCCGCCTGCATCTCCAATCGCCGGCCCTCATCGTGGAAGATCCCATCACCCGGAAGGTCGCGGGGAACCGGGTGGGCCGGGCCCTCCAGGAGGAGGGAATCGAGGTGGAACACCACATCATCGAGGAGGCCAGCCTCCACGAGGTCGACGTGGTCGGAACCCTCCTGGAGGATCGTGGCTTCACCGCCGTCCTCGGGGTGGGCGGCGGGCGTCCCATCGACGTGGCCAAGTACGCGTCTTTCCAGCACGGAATTCCCTTCCTCAGCCTGCCCACGGCCGCCTCCCACGACGGCCTCGTCTCCGCGAACGCCTCCCTCTTGGGCCCGGAGGGCAAGACCTCCCTGGCCGCCCATGTGCCACTGGGCGTGATCATGGACACCGAGGTCATTGCCGCCTCCCCCCATCGCCTCCTGGCCTCAGGCTGCGCCGACATCATATCCAACACCACGGCGGTAAAGGACTGGATGCTCGCCAACCGACTTCGCAACGAGACCATCAGCAGCTCCGCCGCCACCCTCTCCGAGATGACCGCCCGAATGATCATCGAGGGGGCCCCGGACATCAAGCCGGGATTGGAGGAGAGTGCCTGGAGTGTGTGCAAGGCCCTCGTGTCTAGCGGGGTGGCCATGAGCATCGCAGGCTCTTCCCGCCCCGCCAGCGGCTCCGAGCACCTCTTCTCGCACGCCCTAGACCGCCTCGCGGGGAAGCCGGCTCTCCACGGGGAGCAGGTGGGCCTCGGTACAATCATGATGATGTTTCTTCACGGGGGAAACTGGGAGGAGATTCGCGAGGCGCTGGACCTCATCGGGGCGCCAATCACGGCGGAAGCGGCGGGCCTCTCCTCCAAGGAAATCACCGCGGCGTTGATCCACGCCCACGAGGTGAAGCCCGACCGCTACACGATCCTTGGGGACAAGGGGTTGAGTCCGGAAGCGGCGGAGCGTGTGGCGACTCTTACCGGCGTCCTATGAGGACACCCACCCCTTCGCTTCCTGTGGAAGCCTCAGGCTTTAATCTTCCAACGCTTCTTCTGATCGCGGTAGCGCCGCCGGTACTCGGCGGGGAGATACCAGCTCAGGGTTTCCAGCCGTTCCCTGTTCCGCACGAAGTGGGCTTTGCTCGGAACCTCGATGAGCCTCTCGAATTCTCGCTGCTTGCGGAGGCTGTCGATAAAGTACCAGCCGCCGACGAGCACGAGGAGGGGTCCGACGACCGCCAGCCAAATGAACCAGTTTCCAATGGCGTCCAGAAGATCGATAACGGTCGATGGCAGGCCAGGCCGGAGGGAGAAGTTGAGAATCAACAGCACCGTGGGGACGATTCCCAGGACGAGGACGAAACTGCTGATTTCGAGGCGGAATTCTCGGAGGATTCCCACGTCCCGTTTTATCGGGGGCGAGGCTTAATAGTTGTTTCTCTCCTTTTCTAGTCTCAGAGACGGGACGCGTGCATACTCCCCTCTTCCCCTACCACCAGACTCACGCCCGCAAACTCATGAACTTCCATGGGTGGGAGATGCCCCTTTATTTCTCCGGAATCCGGGCCGAGCATCACGCGGTCCGGTCTCATGTGGGGTTCTTCGACGTGTCCCACATGGGGAAAATCCATTTGAGCGAGGCCGCCTTGGAGTTGCAGTCCCTCGTGCCCGGCCGTCTGCCGGTGAAGGAGGGAGGATGCCGATACACATTCCTTCTTGACGATCAAGGGAGGATCCTTGATGATGTGATCCTCTGTCGTCTCTCTGGCACCTCCTACCTGTGCGTGTGCAACGCGGGGCCCCGGGAACGTGTCGTTGCCTGGTTCCAGGATCACCTTGGGAAAAGCCATGTCCAAGACCACACCGCCGATCTCGTGTGTCTGGCACTCCAGGGTCCCGATGCGGAAGCAACCCTCCAGCCCTTCAGCAGTTCTCCCCTCAGCGAGCTCCGGTCCTTTCAAGGCGCCCTCACCGAGGCCCCGGATGCCGTTCCAGTGGAAGCGAAGGGGTGGGTGTCTCTCTCTAACTACCTGGATTTGGGGGCAGGCCTCCCTCCCCGCACCTACTATCTGACCCGAACGGGATACACAGGAGAGGATGGGTTTGAGATCTACGCGCCGAACCGCCTGGGCGTGGCCTTGTGGAGGGCGCTCGTCGACAAATCCGGGGTTCCCCCTGCGGGGTTGGGAGCTCGGGACACGCTGCGACTGGAGAAGGGATACCTGCTGTCCGGACAGGACTTCGACGGTCACCAGACCCCCTTCGAGGTCGGGTACGGCCGTATGGTGCATTGGGATCATGACTTTGTGGGGCGTGAGGTCCTTCGGGGGTGGAAGGGGAAGACGGGTTACCCTCGCCTCCAGGGTATACGACTCCGTGAGCCTGGCGTTCCCCGACCCGGGAACGTCGTGTGGCAGCGGGACCGTAGGGTGGGCATCCTGACCAGCGGCACGTTCTCCCCTACGCTGAGGGTTGGAATCGGTCTCGGTTACCTGGATTCCGGGGCAAGAAGCCCTGGGCAGCACCTCGAGGTCGAAGTGAGGGCGAGACGGATCAAGGCGGAGGCGAAAGATCCCCCCTTCGTTGGCTAGAATAGTTTCATCGACCTCCGAGGGACATCCTCTTGACCTCCGCCACCTTATCATCGATGTGCCACGGGCACAGGTCCCAACCGGGTTCACATTCGATGGCCGACCCGGTACGGAGGTCGGTGAGAGACCTGATACGGTTCCCCGGTCCCCGAACCGGGAAGCGAGCGATTCGGTGGGCCCTCCGATAAAAGACCCGTGTCACAAACGCATTTAACCGGAGGTCGAATGCCGTGGGCTTACCCTTCATTGGGCAAGGAGTGGGGTTTGGATGTCTGGCGAGATC
>JAZGDV010000121.1:0-2528 GCA_036478175.1 Thermoplasmata archaeon | reverse complement strand
CGGTAAAAGTAACCCCGCTCAAAGAGCTGCAGGAAAATGCCCTGGGACATCGCCCGATACTCCGGGGAGTCGGTCTCGTAGTAGTGGTCCTCGAAGTCGGCGGAGAAACCGATGCGGTGGGCGGTCTTGAGGTACACCTGAGATTGTCGGTCCACCTCCTGTCGACACAGATCGATGAATTCCTGGCGGTCCCACTCGTAGAGAGGCTTGTCGTACTTCCGCTCCACCATGCGTTCGATATTGATGCCGTTCCGGTCCAGGCCGAAGGGGAAGAGGACCTCGTACCCCCGCATCCGCATGCTTCGGGCGATCATGTCGATCAGGGAATAGCTCGCAACGGCCCCGATGTGCCAACTCATGCCCGAGGGGTAGGGCGGCGGCGTATCGATGGTGAAGATGGGTTTTCCGCTGTCCGGGTCAAAACGGTAGAGGTCCGGCTCCCACGCTTGAAGGAGTTTCTCCTCCATCGCGGGTTCCCAGCGCGTACCCTTGAGCGTAGGCTCCGCCATGATGTGGCTGTTCCATTCCCTCTTTTGATAAAAGGCCTGCGCGGTGGATGCCGCACCTGAGAGGGGGGCGATGGGGTTCCCCGAGGCGGGCGGACCAAGCTATGTACCCCGCCGCCATCAAGAGGACATGGCCCTTCGGCCCTCCTTCCGGGAGGAGCAGGTCGCCATCATCCAGGCCTTCCTCCGGCATCATTGGGAGGAGAGCGGCCGCGATGGCGTCGTCCTTGGCCTGAGCGGTGGCCTCGATTCGTCCGTCACGGCCGGCCTGTTGGCGGGTGCCATCGGGCCCGACAAAGTCCTGGGCCTCGCCCTGCCGCTCACGGCCGGGGACTCCCGGGATGCCCGGGACGCGGAGGCATGGGCAAAGCATCTCGGCATTCGCTTCCGAACGGTCGAGATCGGACCGATGGTTGATGCCCTCGTGGAATCCCTCGCGATTTCGCAGGAGGACCGAATCGGCCGCGGGAACGTGCACGCCCGTATCCGGATGATTGTCCTCTATCAGGCCGCCCACGCCGAGAACCGACTCGTCATTGGGACGAGCAACAAATCCGAATATTTTAGCGGATACTTCACCATGTTCGGCGACGGGGGTTGCGACTTCGCTCCCCTCGGTGACCTATATAAGACACAGATCCGCGGCATGGCGCGCCACTTGGGACTTCCCGAACGGATTCTCGAAAAGGTCCCGTCCGCGGGCCTGTGGGAGGGCCAGACCGACGAGGGGGAGCTAGGGATTTCGTACGAGGACCTGGATCGCGTCCTCCTCGGCCTCGAACTGGAGATGCCGTCGGAGGAGATCGTGTCCCGAACGGGGCTGGCGGAGCAGACGGTCGAGCGGGTCAGCGAGATGGTGCGACGATCCATCCACAAGCGAAAAATGCCCCTCATCCCGAAGGTTGGGATTCGTACCCTGGGTCTCGACTGGCGCGAGTAGGGCGAAAAGGGGGTGCCGTTCCCCCTCCAAAAGAGGTGTTCGGCAGCCGTCGAAACAAAGCCTTTTGTAGACGAGGGTCATGTCGTCGGTCCAAGGGGGCGGACCTTTGGGGGAGCCGCCTTCTCCGGGGAGTCCTTGATGGAAGGGAACATCTTTCAGCCCTATCTTCACACGGAATCCATCTTCCGAGAAAATCGGGACGTTCTCCGCCCCTCGTACATTCCCGACAGCCTGCCGCACCGGGAACGGCAGATCCACGAACTTGCTTCGGTGCTGGCAACGGCCCTCCGGGGTGCAGCGCCGTCCAACGTGATGATCTTCGGGAAGACGGGGACGGGGAAGACAGCCGTTGTGAAGTACGTCGGCAACGAATTCCGACGGGCCGACATCGAGGACCGGGTGGAGTACTTCTACATCAACTGCGAGATCGTGGACACACCTTACGGGGTCTTCCAAAACATCGGCAACCGGTTCATTCGGGACTTTGACGAGCGCATCCCCTTCACGGGCTTGTCCACGGAGAGGGTGTACAACCTGCTCCGGCGTAAGATCGACGAGGCCGCCCGGGTCGTGGTCATCATCCTTGACGAGATTGACAAGTTGGTGTACAAGAGCGGAGACGATGTCTTGTACCACCTGACCAAGATCAACGACGACCTCCACCAGGCAAAGGTCAGCCTCATCGGGATATCGAACGACCTGAAGTTCACGGAATTCCTCGACCCGCGTGTGAAGAGCCGGCTCAGCGACGAGAAGATGGTCTTCCCACCCTACAACGCGAAGGAACTCGGCGACATCCTCGAGCAGCGCGCCCGACTCGCCTTCGATCCGGGGGTCATCGAGGAGGGGGTCATACCCCTCATCGCGGCCTTGGCGGCCCAAGAGCACGGGGACGCCCGGCGGGCCCTCGACCTTCTCCGGGTGTCCGGGGAAGTGGCGGACCGCAAGGGCCGGAGCCACATCACCGAGGTCATGGTTCAGCGGGCGAAGAACAAGCTCGAGCTGGACCTCGTGATCGAGGCAGTGCGCTCCTTGCCCACCCACTCGAAACTCATCTTACTCGGCATCATCCTCCAACAGGA
>JAZGDV010000120.1:0-15267 GCA_036478175.1 Thermoplasmata archaeon | reverse complement strand
CGACGACCGCCTCCGCCGCGTCGCGGAGGTACCGCTCGGCGACCTTGTGGTCGCTCTCGTAGGTGACGGCGACGCTACGTTGTGAGCGACGATCTGGATGCGCAGATTCGTCAGGTTCTGACGGAGCTCGCGCCTGAGGTGGGGGAACCCATGAGCCGGTGCTCCGTGTGCAACGGAGTTCTGACCGAGGCCTCGAGGGAGACGGCAAGACAGGCGGTTCCCGTGGGCGTCTGGGAGCGACACGAGCGTTTCTGGCGGTGTCCTTCGTGCGGCAGACACTACTGGCGCGGGACCCACTGGGAGCGCATGCGGCCGAGGATCGAGGAGTACACGTCCCTCGTTGCGCAGGCCCGGGAACGGGCGCCGTCCAAAGCCTAATAAGGCGGCCCCGGATTGCTAGAAAGGTCTCCCGGATGGACGGGTTGCTGGTCCTCGAAGACGGACAGGTTTTGAGGGGACCCGCATTTGGAACGGCGGACACCGTCTTCGGGGAGCTCGTTTTCAACACGAACATGACGGGCTATTGCGAGGCCCTGACGGATCCCTCCTTCAGCGGCCAGATTCTGCTGATGACCTACCCGCTGATTGGTAACTACGGGGTGGACCCGGAGACCTTGGAATCCGACCGAATCCACGCTACGGGTTTCGTCGTCCGCGAGCTGTGGCGGGGACCCACCCATCCCAGCTCCGAAAAAGGTCTGGACGCGTTCCTCCGGGAAGAGGGGATCCCCGGGATCGAGGGGGTGGACACCCGTCACCTCACCATCACCACGCGCCTCCATGGCACCCTGCGAGCAGCCCTCTCCACCGAAGGAGCGGATGCGGACGAACTCCTGAAGGAGGTCCGCGCTCGACCCTACCCTGACGTCCACAATCTCGTGGGTCGGGTCAGCTGCGAGCGGCCGATTCGTTTCGAAGGAGAGGACAGCCGCCGCTTCGCCGTGCTGGATTGCGGCGTGAAGGGCAGCATCATTGAATGCCTGCGCGCCCACGGAGAGGTCGTCCAGCTACCCTACGATACCTCGCCCGATTCGATACGCGAACTCGAGCCGGACGGACTTGTGGTCTCCAACGGGCCCGGGGACCCCGCCCATCCTGCAATGATGTCGACGGTGGTGCCCACCCTGAAGGAGCTAGCGGAAGAGATGCCGATCCTGGGCATATGCCTGGGCCATCAGCTCCTCGGCCTCGCCTTTGGGGCGGAGACCTACAAGCTCAAGTTTGGCCATCGAGGGGGGAACCAGCCCGTCCAGGAGGTCGGACAGGGTCGAGTCCTGATGACCTCTCAGAATCACGGATTCGCCGTCCGGGAGGAGACCCTCCGGGACGAGCTGGAGGTCACCCACCTGAATCTCAACGATGGGACGGTGGAGGGATTTCGGCACCGGGAGCTGCCCTTGCTCTCAGTGCAGTACCACCCGGAGGCGAGCCCGGGTCCCCACGACAGCCGCTACCTCTTCCACGACTTCGTGAAGGAGGTCGACGCGTTTGGGGGAGCCCCCCGGAGGTGAGGACCGCGCCCAAGCAGGAGGGACTCCGGAAGGTCATGGTCATCGGCTCCGGTCCGGTCGTGATCGGACAAGCGGCCGAGTTTGACTACGCCGGGAGCCAGGCCTGTCGTGCCCTGCGGGAGGAGGCCATCGAGGTTGTGCTCGTGAACTCCAACCCGGCCACGATCATGACCGACCCCGACATGGCAGATGCCGTCTACCTGGAGCCCCTGGAGGTAGACTTCCTCGAACGCATCCTCGCGAAGGAACGACCCCAGGCGCTCCTGGCAGGCATGGGGGGCCAGACGGCCCTCAATCTCGCTTCCGAATTGGCCGAACGGGGGGTCCTGAAACGATATGGCGTCGAGCTCCTCGGTACCACCCTGTCGGCCATCGAGACCTCGGAGGACCGGCAGGCTTTCGCGGCCCTCATGGAACGGATTGGAGAACCCATTCCTCAAAGCTTCGCGTGCGAGAGCTTGGAGGAGGCTCAGCGAGCTGTCACGGAGCTGGGCGGTCTCCCCGTCATCATCCGGCCCGCGTACACCCTCGGGGGTACGGGCAGCGGCATCGCCTCGACCGCCGAGGAACTGGAGCGAATTGCCTCGATCGGCCTCTCGTATTCCCGCATCCATCAGGTTCTCGTGGAGGAGTGCGTCCTCGGGTGGAAAGAGTATGAGTACGAGGTCATGCGGGACCGGGCGGATAACTGCATCACCATCTGTTCCATGGAGAACCTGGACCCGATGGGGTTCCATACGGGGGAGAGCATCGTGGTGGCCCCCGCGCAGACTCTCCGGGACCGGGACCACCAGGTCCTCCGCAGCGCCGCCCTGCGCATCATCCGCGCCCTGGGGATCGCCGGCGGCTGCAACATTCAATTCGCGGTCCATCCCGAGACCTACGAATATCGGGTCATCGAGGTGAACCCCCGGGTGTCCCGGTCATCCGCCCTCGCTTCGAAGGCCACGGGCTACCCCATCGCCCGCATCGCCGCCAAGCTGGCGGTGGGCTTCCGTCTGGATGAAATCCCCAACAGCGTGACACGCAAGACCCGGGCCTTCTTCGAGCCCTCCTTGGACTATGTGGTCACCAAGATTCCTCGCTGGCCCTACGACAAGTTCCCCCACGCGGAGCGGGTGATCGGCACCCAGATGAAGTCGACCGGAGAGGTTATGGCCATCGGCCGCAGCTTCGAAGAGTCCCTTCTCAAGGCGATTCGTTCCTTGGAGGTGGGGAAGGAAGGGCTCGAGCCTGAGGAATGGGACGATGTAGGGCTGGAGGAGGAACTGATCCGGCCGACGGACAAACGGGTCTTCGCGATCGCCGAGGCGTTTCGACGAGGGTGGGACCTCTCACGCCTCGCCAACCTGACTCGATGGGACCCGTTCTTCCTGACGCGAATGCGCCGACTCGTTGAGCTGGAAGCCCGAATTCGGGCCGGACCCACGAAGTCGGTCATCCGTCGGGCCAAGGCGACGGGCTTCTCGGATCGTTATCTCGCCAGCATAAGCGGACTGTCCGAGGGAGAGGTGGAGGCACTTCGCGGCCGCGTCGCGTTCAAGGTCGTGGACACCTGCGCCGGGGAGTTCGAGGCCACCACGCCTTACTTCTACTCCTGCCACGAGGAGACCACGGAGGCGGAACCCCTGTCCGGATCCAAGGTCCTCATCGTCGGGGCGGGACCCATCCGGATCTCCCAGGGCATCGAGTTCGACGGCTGTTGCGTCCACGGGGTCATGGCCTTGCGCGAGGAGGGGTACGCCGCCCTCCTGATCAACAACAACCCCGAGACCGTCTCCACCGACTTCGACATCTCCGACCGCCTCTACTTCGATCCTCTGACCCTGGAGGACGTCCTGAACGTCGTCGAGTTCGAGGAGCCGGAGGGGATCATCCTCCAATTCGGCGGGCAGACCTCATTGAACCTGGCGGTCCCGCTTCAGCGCGCCCTAGAGGAGCGCGGCCTCCCGAGCCGTATCCTCGGCACTTCCTCCGATTCCATGGACATGGCGGAGGATCGGGCCCGCTTCTCGGAACTTCTCGAGACCCTCGGCATCGATCAGGCCCCCTTCGCCACCGGCTTCTCCTTCGAGGAGGTCCGGGAGATTGCCGCCCGCATCGGCTATCCGGTCCTCGTACGGCCCTCCTACGTCCTGGGCGGCCGGGGGATGGAGATTGTCTACGGGGAGGAGGACCTGGAACGGTTCATGACCCGGGCCCACGAGGTCTCCGGCGAACACCCTATCCTGGTGGACAAGTTCCTGACCCACGCCATTGAGGTGGACGTCGATGCGGTCTCGGATGGCCGTGATGTCTTCATAGGCGGCATCGAAGAGCACATCGAGGAGGCGGGGGTCCACTCCGGAGACGCAGCGTGCGTCCTCCCGCCTCAGACGCTTACGGAGGATGTCCTTGAGCGGATTCGGAAGATCACGCGTCGGCTTTGCGAGGCGCTCCAGGTGGTTGGGCTCATCAACCTGCAGCTTGCCGTCAAGGACGGTCGCGTGTACGTTCTGGAGGCCAACCCCCGGGCGAGTCGCACCGTCCCCTTCGTTTCCAAGGCGATCGGCATCCCCCTGGCCAAGGTGGCCACGAAGGTCATGCTAGGGCAGACGCTGAGGTCGCTCGGATACACGGGGGAGGCCGCGGTGGAGCACGTCGCCGTGAAGGCACCGGTGTTCCCCTTCCAGAAGATTCCTGGAATCGATGCCATCCTCGGTCCGGAGATGAAGTCCACGGGAGAGGTCATGGGCCTCGATGTGGACGTGGGGCGCGCCTACTACAAGGCCATGGTGTCGGCAGGGAACCGTCTCCCGATGGAAGGGGCCGTGTACATGACGGTTCGGGACGAGGACAAAGAGGCCATCGCCGATATCGCCGATCGATTTGTGGGGCTCGGGCTAAAAATCTATGCGACCCGTGGGACGGCGACCTCGCTGCGTGCGCACGGCATTCCGGTGGAGACCGTCTACCGGATTAGCGAAGGCCACAGTCCGGACGCCATCGGCTTGATGCGCGGTGGACAGGTGGACTTGATCGTGAACACTCCCACCGAGAGCCGCGGGGCGCGTCGGGACGGCTACATGATGCGCAGGCTGGCCGTGGAGCTCAACATTCCTTTCATCACGACCGTGCAGGCCGCCCGGGCTGCAACGGAAGCCATCGCACGGGCCAAAGAGGGCGGGTTCACCTTGAAGCCCCTAACAGAATACGCGCCCCCCCCGGCGGGGTCTATGAGGGAAGGAAGCGCGCCGCGGTCACCCTGAGGTCGGACGGGGGAGGATGTCGTCGTCTCGGTCCCGGTCGCAATGCTTATTCTACCACTCACGATGACCGATGTCCTCCCGGTTCGTTCCGATGACACCCGATGCCCTCCGTGCCAAGGTTCTCGTGACAGATCCGCTTCACGAAGAGGCGCTTCAGGCGCTCCGTCAAGGTTATGACGTTACGGTTCGGGAGGTGCCGTCCGAGGAGCTGCCTGATGTTATCGAGGGCTTCGACGCGCTCATCGTGCGGTCCCGAACGAAGGTGACGCGAGAGGTATTGACTCGAGACGCCGGACTTCGTGTGGTGGGCCGTGCCGGTGCGGGGGTTGACAACATCGATGTGGAGGCGGCGACAGAGCGGGGGATTCCCGTCGTCAACGCCCCCGGGGGGAACTCTCAATCCGTGGCTGAGTTGGCCGTAGGCCTCATGCTCAGTCTCGCACGGCGCATTCCCGAGGCGGATCGGACCACCAAGGCCGGACGGTGGGAGAAGACCCGGCTCCGGGGGGGCGAGCTTGCCGGCAAGGTCCTTGGCCTCGTGGGATCGGGACGGGTCGGAAGCTTGGTGGCGCAGATCTGCCAAGACTTCGGGATGGAGACGGTCGCCTACGACCCGTATGTGGAACCCGTGGCGGCGCAGGAGAGGGGCGTATCGCTCGCGAGCCTCGAGCAGGTGTTGAAACGTGCGGATTTTGTCAGCGTGCACGCCGCCCTTACCGAGGAGACCCACCACTTGCTCTCCGGTCCTCAGCTGGCCCTCATGAAGCCCACGGCCTATCTCGTTAACGTTGCCCGTGGCCCCATTGTGGATGAGGAGGCGCTGGTCGCGGCGCTCGAGGCCGAGCAGATTGCCGGAGCGGCTCTCGACGTCTTCGAGAGGGAGCCCCCTTCGGGTAGCCCCCTCCTTACGATGGAAAACGTCGTCCTTACCCCCCACATCGGCGCGTCTACTGACGAGGCGCAGCGCAGGACGGGCCTGCTTGTCGTCGAACAGGTCACGAAGGCTCTGGAGGGCGACGTGCCGGAGTTCCTGGTAAACCCCGAGATCCTATCCGTCTGAGGACTGTCGCCGTGCAGCCTCTAGGAGTTCGATTCCCTCCTTGTTGGCTTGGCCACGAACCGCCCTCATGATCTCGACGTACTCCTTGTACTCTTTCCCATGGCGGCGAAGGATGCGTCCTAGAGCGCGCTCGAAGGTCTCGTTCGAGTGAAGGTCCTTAAGGGCCTCCTGAAGGATTGTCCCGCGGTCCACCTCGGTCATGTCATCCTGTTTCCCCGGGGCTAGAGGGCGTCCTTACACACCTTGAGAAAGTTCTCGAAAATCCGATGACCAAACTGCGTGTGTTCGACCTCCGGGTGAAACTGCAGCCCGTAGAGGGGTCGATCTTCCGCTTGCATCGCCTGGACAGGGCAGGTGTCCGAACTCGCCAAGGTCCGAAAGCCTGACGGGGCCTCCGTTACCTCGTCGTTGTGGGATTCCCACACCACGAGCTGACGGGGCAGGCCGATGAAGAGGTCTCCTGGATCCTGCACCGTCACCTCGGTGCGTCCGAATTCGGGGACGGCCGCGGGGCGTGCACTCCCGCCAAAGTGGAGGGCCATGAACTGGTGGCCGGCGCAAATCCCCAGGATGGGATACGGTGCGTGCTCCAGGTAGTCCCCATTGCGACCCATCTTCGCTGCATCAAGGCCCACGCGGGGAGCGCCGCCGGAGAGGACCAGCCCATCGACGGAGAGGTCCTCCACCGGCGTCTCGTTGGGAACGATCTTCGTCTCAACGCCCAGGTCCCGCAGAACGCGCCATTCGCGATGGGTCCACTGGCCACCGTTGTCGACCACATAGACCCGCATACGATCCATAGAGGCGGCCCCCGATAATAATACGTTTCTGCAGGCCCGATCGGACAGACGACGAACCTACTCCCACTCGATGGTCCCCGGGGGTTTGTTGGTCACGTCGTAGACGATGCGGTTCACGCCTCGGACCTCGTTGGTGATCCGCGTCGACATGCGGCCGAGGACATCCTGCGGAATGGACGAGAAGGAGGCCGTCATGCCATCCGTCGAGGCCACCGCCCGGATGACAATCGTGTGGCCATACACCCGAAGGTCCCCCTCGACGCCTACGGACTTGACGGGGAGAAGAACGGCGAAGTATTGCCAAGGCCTCTCCACAAGGCCCGCGTCGCTCGCCTTCTCGAGTTCCTCCTCCACGACGGCGCACGCCTCCCGAACGACGGCGATGCGATCGGGCGTGACCTCGCCCAGCACGCGGACGGCGAGGCCCGGTCCGGGAAAGGGCTGCCGTTCCGCCACTTGGACATGCAGCGCCCGTGCGACCCGGCGAACCTCGTCCTTGTAAAGGTCGCGGAGGGGCTCCACGACCTCGAGAGCCATGCTCGCGGGAAGCCCCGCGACGTTGTGGTGGGTCTTGATGCGGTCCCGGAGCTGCCCGCCGCTCTCAATCCAGTCGGGCGCGATGGTCCCTTGGATTAGCCACTCGGCTCCGACCTTTCGAGCCTCCTCCTCGAAGAGACGGACGAAGGTGTTTCCGATGACCTTCCGCTTCTTCTCCGGGTCCACGATGCCCTTTAGTTCCCCGAAGAAGCGATCCGCCGCCTCCAGGGCATTGTACGGAACCCCAAGGCTCTGGAGGGTCGCGTCCACGTCTTCTCGTTCCCCCTCTCGCATGAGTCCGGTATCCACGTAGACCGCCCGGAGGTTCTTCCCCACGGCCCGAGAGGCGAGGACGGCCGCGGTGGTGCTATCGACCCCGCCCGAGACGGCGATGACGGCCTTTCCCGGGATTTCCTTCCGGAGGGCTTCCACGGCCTCCTCGATGAACCCTTCCGGGGAGAACATCTACCCTCCGACGGTCTGGGAATCCTTCGCGATTGCCTCGCGCATGCTTTCGCGGTACGCCTCAAGTCGTTCCAGGAGCTCCGGGTCCGCGAGGGCAAGGATTTCCACGGCCAGCAACGCGGCGTTCTCGGCCCCGTCGAGGGAGACGGCGGCCACCGGGATCCCAGGGGGCATCTGGGTTACCGCCAGAATCGAGTCCAAGTTGAGTTTGCCGCTGAGAGGGACGCCGATGACGGGCCGGGTGGTTAGGGCAGCCACGGTCCCCGGCAGCGCGGCCGACATGCCCGCCATCGCGACAAAGATCCGGGCATCGGAAGATTCTACCAGCCTACGAAGGCGATCGGGCGTCCGGTGGGCGGAGGCAACGACGAGCTTCGACGGGACGCCGAACTCCTCGAGCAAGGCCACCGCCCTCTCGCCTCGGTCGGCGTCGCTCTTGCTTCCGAGGATGACCAGGACGTCCATGGGTGAGTCCCTTAAGCCCCTGGCAAATAAACCTTTAGCCAGGCTTTATCGTCGCAGTTCCACGCGAACCCCAACGGGGCCGGGGTCTCCGTTCTCCCACATGAGGTAGTACTCTCCGCTAGTACGGCTCCCGAAAACCCCGTCGGCCTCTCGTTGCCGGAGCCGTTCGTGGTAGGTGACTGCCTCCCCTTGATGGGAATGGATGTTAAACTCGACCTCGTTGTCTGCCTTCCAGTGATAGATGACCGTCTGCCCCGGCGTCAATTCCACTGCGAGTTCGGCGACGGCTCCATCCGCTCCCTTCGCCTGGAGGGTGAACGTTTCCTCCAATTGTAGAGCGTCTCGCGAAAAGGCCTTCACGGAAATCCGGGTCTTACGACTTCATGATGGCCAGAAGGAAGAGCCCAATGGCCAAAATGGCCCCGATGGCCGCCGCCACGATGACAATGATGCTCTGCACGATTACCTCAAAGAGGCCCGGGGGAAGCGGGATGAGGTTCCCGAGCCCGCTGCTGACCCATCCGTATAGAACTCCGAGTGCCAATCCTCCGCCCAGGAGGCCAGCCCCGATCCGCCGGCTCTTCCCACTGCCGAAGTAGGCGGTAAAGGCCCCGGTGATGACGAGAAAGAGGGAGAAGGTCAAAATGAGGATCGTAACAAACGTCCAAGGTTCAAACGCGTTGATTGCCATCTTCCAGTCTCCTATGTCGAGGTTTCAGAATTGGATTCCCGTCAGGGTCTTCGTGTCGATGACTCCCTGGATGGTCCGGATCTTGTCGACGACGATCTGACCTAGGACGTTGAAGTCATCGGCTTCAATCTTGGCGATCAGGTCGTACTCCCCAAAGAGAGGATGCAACTCTTTGATCGCCGCGATGTCCGAGAGGGCGTTGTAGACCTCGTGCTCCTTTGCCGGAGCCGTGCTTATGAGAACAAAGCCAATGGCCATGCCCCGTCTCCCAGCCCGGGTTATCTTGCCGGGGGTATAAAGTTTCTGGCCTACGCCTCTTTCACCCGATTCTCGAAGCTCGTGGCCCGCTCGTTGGCCTCGCGCCATCGTGGCAATCCTTCCTGCGGTCCCTCCGTTTCCATGCTGAAACTTGCCACGGAGGCGCCAAGGAGGCCACATCGAGGCAGCTCGAGGCCACGCCGGAGGCCCGCATAGAACCCGGCCCGGTATGCGTCCCCCGCTCCGGTTACATCCACCTTGGCGCGCGGCGGAATGGAGGGGATTCTCCACGCCCGGTCACGGGTGTAGATGACGCTTCCCTCTCTCCCTCGAGTCTCCACGAGGGTCTCGACCCAGGCGAGCATCTCCCGCCCGTTGTGGAGGCCCAGGTAGTCCAGGGCCGCGCCCATTTCTTCCCGGTTCCCGAAGAAGAGGTCGGTTCCTTCGAGCAGACCGCGGAAGGAGTCGGCATCGTACCGGTAATGGATTTCCTGGGCGGGGTCGAAGGCGAGGCGCTTGCCGAGCTTCCGGGCCACGGACTGGATCTTTCTGAGATAGTCCGGGCTCCCGGTTCCCAGGTGAATCCAATCGCTCGTCTCGACGGTGTGACGGGGGAGGGCGAAATCGGCGGCCGCATCCATGGGACCTTGGTCGATGACGGCAATCTGACGGTCCTCGGGATCGCTGAAGACCCAGGCGGTGGGCGTGGGATAACCCGCGACGGCGTGCAGGTCGGCAATGTCCACGCCGTCGCCCTCGAGGGCCTCTCGGTACTCTGGAGGGAAGTCTTCCCCCACGAATGAGGCCAGGGCGGTCTTCACCTCGAGCCGAGCGGCGGCCCGGGCGAGGTTGCCTCCGGTCCCCCCAAAGTGGCGCTTCCTTGCGGTCACCTGGATGGACGTACCCGGGGCCGGCAGGCGAGGGACCTGCAAGATGTAGTCGAGGACCACGTGACCGAACACGCCTAAGAAGCTCACGAGGAGGGGCTCCCGAGCAGATCCACGAGGATCCGATAGGCGGACCCGAGTGTCGGGACCACGTAGTCGGCTTTGTCCTCCCCGCTCGACGCATCCATGAGGATGGTCGTTATCCCGAGGCGTCTCGCACCCGCCGCGTCCCGGTCAGCCGAGTCGCCTACATGAATGGCCTCTTCAGGACGACAGTCCGCCTTCGCGAGGGCACGGCGGAAGATTGCCGGGTCCGGCTTGGCCCGTCCTGTCTCCTCGGAGGTCGTAATGGAATCCAGGAATCGATCGAGAGGGAAGACGTAGAGGCAGATCTGGAGGAAGTCCTCGTCGATGTCGGAAACAAGACCTAGGTGGACATCGAATCCCCGAAGCCCTTCCAGAACCTCCTCGGTCTCCGGGAACATCCGGAGCCAACGAAGGTGCTCCTTCCAATACGCCGCCTGGAAGGCCTCCCAGTGCTCTTCCTCGAGGACGCGGCCCTCCTCCCGGAGAATCTGGCTCAGCGCCTCTCGGTTCATGACACGGTCCACCTTCCATCTCGTCCCGAGCTGTCGGATACGCTCCCGGTAGAGGCGATCGTAACGTTCCCACAGCTTCTCCTCGGAGAGGCTGACATCCGCGGCTTCTCGGAAGGAACGGATGATGGCACGGTGGGCCCGATGATCGCTCGCGGGATCGAGGAGCGTGCCCCCCAGGTCGAGAAAGACCGCCCTCCAGGGCACCTACGTTCCCGCCTCCCAGGAATCAACGTATCGACGCTGGTCCTCGGTCAGGGCGTCAATGGAAACTCCCAGGGTATCGAGGCGAATCCGAGCGACTCGCTCGTCGATTTCCGGCGGGACGGGGTGGACTCGCGCCTCCATTTTGGCACCCTCTCGATGGAGAAGGTCCACGGCGAGGGCCTGGAGTGCAAAGCTCGTGTCCATGATCTCCACGGGGTGGCCCTGACCCGCAACCAGGTTGATGAGGCGTCCCTCCCCCAACAGATAGGCCTTTCGCCCGTCCGCGAAACGGTACTCTTCCACGTACTCCCGCACCTGCCTCCGGGAGGCGGCCAGCTTTTCCAGGTCCGCTTTAGAAATCTCCACGTCGAAGTGGCCGGCGTTGGCCAAGACGCATCCGTCCTTCAGGACCCGCAAGTGGCCCTCTCGCACGACGTCTGTGATCCCCGTTGCGGTGATGATGAAGTCGGAGCGGGCGGCGGCGTCGTGGAGTGGCATGACCTCGAAGCCGTCCATGCGGGCCTCTACCGCCTTGACGGCGTCGACTTCGGTGACCGTGACGCGGGACCCCATGCCTCGGGCCCGGAGCGCGATGCCCCGACCGACCCATCCGTACCCCACCACCGTGACGACCTTGCCAGCCAGCAACAGATTCGTGGCGGACATGATGCCGTCGAGTGTGGACTGCCCCGTGCCGTAGCGGTTGTCGAAGAGGAATTTCATCTGGGCATCGTTGACGTCCACCACCGGGAAGCGCAAGGCTCCCTCTCGCTCCATCGCACGAAGGCGAACGACCCCCGTCGTGGTTTCCTCTGTCCCCCCCTCCACATCTTCCACCACGTCCTTCCGTTCGGTATGCAGGAGCCGAGTCAGGTCCCCGCCGTCGTCCATGACGAGGGTGGGTTCCACGTCCAGGATCTTGTGGAGGGCCTCGTAGTACTCCTCCTGGGTCTGTCCACGCCGAGCGAAGCACACAAGCTCGAACTTCTCCCGCAGCGCCTCCGCGACGGCGTCGTCGGTGGTTAGGGGGTTGCAGGAGCTCACGACCACCTGAGCGCCCGCCTCCCGGAGCCGGAGGGCGAGGACGGCGGTCTTTGCCTCCAGGTGCATGGCCATACTGACCCGCGCTCCCTTGAGGACCTGGCCCTCCACGAGGTCCCGGGTCGCCTCCCGGAGCACCGACATGTGATCCTGGGCCCAGCCGATGCGGAGGACCCCCCTCTCCACCGGATCCATGGGGGTCACCATTGGGGGCGTCGTATATGGACTTCCGCCGGCCAGGAAATCGACCTCCCTGGCCGATGGCCCTCGGAGGAGCCGAGACCGTCCCACCTCTCGAGGCTTATTCCCGTGCCTGATAGCCGTCGCGAAACCTTTAACCCCCGACCTAGGGAAGTCGCTGTGAGGCGTTATTCCCATGCAGGAGACGTCCCAGGAACTAGTGCACGCAGTGCGAATGCACCTCGATAGCCTCAGCGAAGAGGAGCTTCGCGAACTGGCGCAAGCCCACGCCATCGATCTGACGGGTCTCGAGGTTCGGGAAGACATTCTCGAGGTCATATCCATCCATCCCGGAATCGCATCCATTCTCGGGTTGGAAGACGGATCGACCATGGAGGAACCCGCCCCCGAGCCCGAGGGGCCTCACAAGGAGGACGAGGACCATCCGGAAGAGGGCCCTCCGGAGGAGCCCGAGCATCATGAAGAGGTTCCTCCGGAAGAGTCCCACGAGCCCGAGGCACAGGATGAGTCGCTTGCGGGCCTGCGGGATCACCTGAAGGCGGCCCTGCGCACCGCGGTCGACCTGTCGGGTCCCTCCCAGTACTTATCGGAAACCGTCTCGAAGTTCCGTGGAAGGGGGTTCGATGGAGCCATACTCACGGCTCGGGACGCTGTCCACCAGATGGAGGAGCGGTCCAAGGAGTACGTGGAGACGAGCTGGGCCTTCGCGATCGCGTCCGCCCAGCAGATCTGGGAGACCTCCAAGAAGTCCTCAAAGCCCGGTCAGAAGCTCAGGAAGGTCCTCAAAGAGGCGAGCGACCTCTTCCAGGAGGGCAACGTCATGGAAAATACCGCCCTCCTCGAGAAGCTGACCGACGCCACCCTCTCCCTCTACGAGAAGGAGATGAAGAAGGCGAAGGAGCACGTGGCCGCCCAAGAGAAGGCCTTGGAGAACATCGAGGCCATGGGCGGCGACATCGCCCGCGCCCGTGCCATGGTGAACAAGGCCGGCACCGCCCTCGGGGAAAACCGCCGGTTCGATTACCTCGGCGTCATCCGGGGAGTGGACGAGCTGGTCCACCAGGCCCGAGAGATCCGAATCGAGGAGATTCGGGAGGCCGTGGATTCCGTCGAGGCGGTCATCGAAGAGGCCAAGTCCATCGGCGCCGACGTCGATGAGGCCTCGGATCTTCTGGCCCAAGTCCGGGAGGCGGTGGAGGCCTCGGAGTTTGTCCAGGCCCACGACCTCGTGAGCCAGGCCGAGCGCGTTTCCTTGGAGGCCCAGAAGGCGCACATGGAGCGCGTCTCCGATCTTCGGGACCGACAGCTCAGCCAGGTGAAGGAGCTCATCGGACAGATCAAGCCCTTGATCGACCGCGCACGAGCCGAGGGTTTCGAGGCCAACGAGGCCATTGAAGATCTCAAAGCGGCCCTTGAGCACGTGAAGTCCAACGACTACGTGAACGCCCTCCTCCGCGCGAAGAAGGCCTACCGAGCCGTCAAGTCCTTCCAGAGCGAGATTGAAGCGTCCAAGCTCGCCGACTCGGCCTTGACTGGGGAAGAGCAGGCGTTCGCCGAGTCGCCCGAGGCCCCCGAAGGACCGAAGACGTCTCCGGGCCCGGTCGCGGCCGCGGAGGCCATGCCCGAGGAAGAGGTGGAGCTTCCCGCTGCGCCGAAGCAGGTGGCCTGCCCCCGATGCGGTTCCATCAGCGTCGAGGTGGGTCCACGGCGGAAGGCACAATGCCAGAGCTGCGGTAGGAAGTTCCGAGCTCGGTAGGTCTGCCTACTTTCTGACCCGAATCCGGGTATCGATGAACAGGCTCCCGCCGTGTTCCTCTTGGTTGTGCTTCCACGCCTCGATGTAGGTGTCGAACTCCGGGAGGGCGATCATGGTCTGCTGGCACTTGAGACAGATGTAGGTCTTGTCCGTAGCCACGCGCCTTCCCGCTCCGCTACTCACGGCCCTCCAAAAAAGGGTTTCGTCGTCGGAATCGGCACTCCCTCAGGCGCTGTCCCAGTACTGGCGGGTCGTAATGAAGTGAAGCTTTGCGTCGAGAAGATCCTGGTAAAACTCCTCCTCCTCGTCGTGCATTTTGGCGAGGATACGGCTGGCCGTCTGGGGGCCGATGCCGTAGACGGAGAGGGCGACAACCGCACGCCGTCCGTAGGAGAGAACCATGTCAGCCGATTGCCGTGTCCGGGTGAGGACCTTCACCTCTTCCTCGCTCAAGGGATTCCGCTCCATCTTCTTCAGAAGCGCCCCTCGAATGAAGTCGGTGGACCATTGGACCAGGCCCAGGAGGCCGGCGTCGCACTCCCGACACGTCGGCTTCTCCCCTAGCTCCTTGATAATCCGGCCCTCGTGGAGTTTTCCGCACTCCATGCAGAGTAAGTTGACAAGTTCGTGGTCCAAGTAGGCCCGCATCCGTTGGAGGTTCTCCTCCCCCTCCGGGGCCAGGAGATCCGGATGTTCAACGTAGCGCCGAATCATCGGGTATCCCAGGGGGCTGGGTCGTTCGCTCTTGAGCGTCTCGACCAGAATCTCCCCCTCGGCGAGACGGACGTAGAAGTCCCTCACCCCTTGCAAGTCGAGGTGGTCGGTCGTCACCTCCCGTATCGCCTCTTCGTGGATGGGGCTCCCTCGAAATCGGAGAGGCAGGTCACGCAGCTCCTCCGCCTTGAGGAAGAGGCCTCGCCGCAAGGCGCCGAACCGTTCCGCGATGAACTTCAGGTAGTAGCCAAGGGCCGTTCTCTCGTTCAGGACCACCTCGAGGGTGCGGTTCACGTCCTCGGAGGAAAGGCGGAGCAGCTGGTCTGCCAGGGCGTCTAGGTCCAGTTCCTTCACCTCGGAGGTGAGCTCCAGCAAGATCCTGTATCCGTCGAACCACCAGAACCGGAGCAGACTGTCCTGAGACAGCACCTCTTCGAAGAGTTCGCCCAACGTGCTGTTGATCCGCTCGCCCAAGTGGGTGTGGAAGATGAGGTAGCGCTCGAAGCCCTCCACCAGGACCTGACGGTCCGTCGGAACCGGTGCTTGGGCGTCTTGTTGGGCCCGGATGCCCTTCACGATCTTCTGGATGGCCGGCTTCTCCGCCGGCCACTCCTTGCGCAGGCGAATGGAAAGGTCATCCGGGTCTTCGCGGGCGAGGCCGTCGCCTACCACTCCCCGAAGTCGTCCGACGTCTTGGGCCACTTCGAAGGGGATGGGAAGGAGTTCCCCGTCCCATCGGGCGACGAGGGCGCGCGGGTCCCCGACCGGGTTCACGTAGACGAACCCATCCTCCGCGATCTTCTCCATCGTCCATGCCCTTCCCTTCACGA
>JAZGDV010000012.1:0-3881 GCA_036478175.1 Thermoplasmata archaeon | reverse complement strand
CTCGTTGATGAAGAGGGCGGCCGGCACGTTCCGGACCTCGATGGAGCCCGTGTTTCGCACCTGGGCGGTGATCTCCAAGGGGACCAGGACCCGGATCTGTTTCGTGGCGGTCCCGAGGGCAAAGTCGCCCGCCTTGGTCGAATTGCCCTCCACCACCAACGTGACGAACTGGTCGGTGAGGGGCATCGTGACGTTGAACGTAAACGTGGAGTTCACGGACGAGAGGAAGAGGGGGTTGTCCTCTAAGGGGGCAGCGCCCGCCAAGTCCGGACCCTTGAGGAAGGCCTGGATGGACCAGGTTCCGTTGTTCTCCCCCGGTCCGCCGGCCACCGTGGCAATCATCTCCGCGGTGGCGCCCGTCCCCAGGTCGTCGGGCCCCGCAATGAACACGGCCACGGATTCCTGGGCCTGCGTGGGGAGAACCGGAAGCAGCAGGAGCGCGAGGGCCAGCAGGGGAAGGAGTCTCGCGCTCATCGGCGCCGCCTCCTACGACCGTAGGTGAGGAAGAGCACGGTGAGGCCGATGGCGGCCGCGGCCAGGGCCCCGTACAGCAAGATCGGGAACTCCGGGGGTCCGAGTCGCACGCGCGTCCCCTCAACCCGGAGTTGATCCGAGGGGATCTGGAGGGAAGGGAAGCCTATCGCGACGTCGAGCCTGGATTCCATTTCATCATCCTGCTCGGAGGAGGCGAGGAAGGTGGCCGTGCTCGCACTGACGCGACCCTCGGCCTGCAGCCGGAGGGTGACGGGACGGGACTCGCCGGCCGGGACCACGATGCCCGTGATGTTGTCAGGGGAGGTCCGCCCCTCAAAGACGAGTTCCGCCCTCCACCCCTGGGCCGCCAGGACCTCGGGGTTCGTCAGGATGAGCTCGAAGGTGTCCTCCCCGTTCCCTTCGTTCCTCACTTCGATCTGGTACGCGAGCGTCTCCCCGTCCAAGACTGGCGGATCCTGGCCCAAGTCGAGGGTCAGGCCACGGAACTGGAGGACGTCGACGAACATCGTCTCCAGTGAGACCACGGACGGATCCGTCGTGGATCGGACAACCACCGTGAGGATCCCCTCCGGGGCCTTCGCGTCCTCCGGGGCGATGATCTGGACCGTCACCTCGGCCGAGGTCCCCGTGCCAAAGGGCAGGCTCACCCTCGAGGGGCGGAAGCTGAAGACCCACCCCGCGGGGCGTCCCTCGAAACTGAATGTGTCCGCCAGGTTCCCCGTGTTGGTGACCGTGATCCTGTACACGAAGCTCTCGCCCGGGGCGACGAGGGCTCGCTGCTCGGAGTCCCACGTGACTTCCAGGGTCCGCACGTCCACCCGCGCGAGGAGAGGATTCAGGAGGGTGCTGTCCGCCAGGTCCACCCCCCCTTCGAATCGGTACTCCACGCCTACGCCCCCCTCATCCCGCCTGGCGAGGGCCAGGAGATCGTAGGCTCCTGCGGGCAGGTAGACCTCGTACCCACCTTGCGCATCCGTGGTGAAGCTGGCGCTGCCAACCAACGACCGGAACCCGAGCTGGGTCGTGCGGCGACTGCCATCGGAGAGGATGGCGACCCCGAAGATCCGATACCCTTGTTCCAACGGGAGGGCCAAGGTCGTGGAGCCGTCAGGGAGCACGTCCAGCTCGGCCAAGGCGGCGGAATTCCCGATATCACGGAAGGCGTAGACGTGGTACGTTCCGGGGGCCAGGTCGACCAAGAAGGGGGCGCCCGCGGGCACATCGACGGTGGCGTTGATGGCCGTCTCGTTGGCGGCCTGGAAGGCGACTCGGGCCGAGGTCAACTGTCCGCCCAGGAGAACCCGCAGCTCGACCGCTCGTGTATCCAACGCCCGCGCAAAGAGGAGATCGGCGGTGCCATTCTCGGTAAGGACGATGGTCTGGTCCAACGTGTAGCGTACGAAACGGCTCACCTCGTCGAGGCGATCCACGCCGACCCACTCCGCCGTGACTCGGTACGCCGCCGGGAGCAGGATGGTGCTGTATCCGTCCGTTCCGGCGCTGGGCACGATTACCTGGCCGCCCTTGGCTAGACGGGTGAAGGCGATGGATACGTCGGGGGTCACCGTCTCGCCATTGACCTTCAGCTGACCGCTCAAGGTGGCCGCCGGCTGGAAGGTGGTATTGAAGTCGTCGGGATTCGTGAAGTTGCGGACGGAGAGCAAGGCCAAGGGCGACGGGAGGTCGGTCGCGCCGGAGACGGTGTACGCTCCCGGCTCCAGATACACGAGGTACTCCTCATCAGACTTCACGAAGGCACGCTCGGGTCCGTCGAAGAGGACGGCCACTCCGAGGGGGCCCCCCGAGGTGATGGTTCCTCGAACGCGGACCCGCTCCAGCACGGGGAGGCTGAAGGCCTCGACCCCACCGCCGACGGGCACGCGAAGCTCCGCCGCCTCCCCCTGAACGCGTCGACTTCCGTCCCCGGGCGGCGCCTCCGCGTCCACGACGAGGCGATAGATGCCCGGTTGGACGGAGGCCAACACGCTCCCGAGGGCCCCCGTCGCCCAGGTGGTGGAGGCGGCACCGTTGCTGACGGCCTCGAAGGAGACATTCAAGCCCGAGAGATCCAGTGGCCCGAGGGCGGTGAGCTGACCCACCACGGTCACGTTCCGGGCCAAGAGTTCGATGGGGGCCCGAGCCCCGAGGTCCTGGGGGGGCAGCGGGCCGACCGAAACGTGCTCGAAGGCCTCCTCGTCGATGGACCAGACGTAATCTGCGCTCTCAAGGAGGGTCGTCTCGAATGCCCCTTCGGTCTCCGTCAAGACGGTAAACGTGGGCGCCAATGGCGTCGAGATGCGGACCCGGATCCCCGACAGGCCCTCGCCGGGATCGAAGCTCATATTCCCGTTGAGATCGCGGAAGACGCGGCCCGGCGTGGCCACGCCGGGAGATAAGGTGAGGTCTAGGTCCGTGGACCCGCTGACCGTGACCGTGGATACCTGCTGCCCTGTGACGTTCAAGGCCACGACCTGGTACTGCCCCGTCGGCAGGAACGCGACGAAGGACCCGTCGAGGTCGGAGGTGACGGCGTGTCGGGCTCCTCCCCTCTCGAAGGTCACGGTGGCCTGGGCGGCCAGGCCCCCCTGGCCCGTGACGCTGCCTCCGACCCGATGGGCGGTCCGGAGGTTGAATTCGATGGTCTGGCTCCCGGGCCCGATCTCCAACAACCCGAGGAATCCGAAGGTCCGTCCCCCTGCGAAGTGGAGGGCGTAGGCGTCGTAGGTTCCCAGGGGCAACGCGGCGGCGAATCGACTGGTGGCGTCGCTGGTTACCCGGAGCTGACCCGCCTCACCCCGGCGTTGCAAGGCTACGGTCACGTGAGGTGTCGGGGCGAAGGAGAGCAGGGTGCGGCCCGTCACCATTGCCAGCGACTCCACCCGGAGGTCCAGTGTCGCCTCCGATCCCCCGACGAGGGCGATCACCCGCGGAAAGGTCCCGCGCTCACCCGCCTCTGCCTTCACGGTGTAGGTTCCCTCGAAGAGACCGTCCAGGCGGTAGGTCCCGTTCTCCCCCGCCACGACACGCAGTATCTCGCCCGTGGCCTGTTCGACGATCTGAACCGTCGCGGCGGCGGCAGGCAGGCCGAACTCGTCCGTGAGCACACCGGATAGGGAGGCCCCCGGAACCGCCAGGTCCTGGTTTCGCTCCTCCCCCTGGCTCAGGGTGAGGTTGACCGAAGCGACCTCCGTGCCGTTCCGATCGAGAAAGAGGTGGTAGCGGGTCGGGACGAGATCTGCCAACTCGTAGGCCCCGTCGGGCCCGGTGACGGTCGCCGCGTCGAGGGCATCTCCGGCGATGTCAAGAACGCCCACCTGCAGCCCCGGAATCCCTGGTTCTTCGGGGTCTCGCACGCTGTTCCCGTTCACGTCCATGAAGGCCGTCCC
>JAZGDV010000119.1:0-2999 GCA_036478175.1 Thermoplasmata archaeon | reverse complement strand
GGTCGCGGGCGATACGAAAGATGTCCAGGTGGGGCAGCTCCCGGCACACCCGCTCGAGGTCGCCCCGAAGTTGCTTCAGAATGCGGCGAAGGCCCTTCCGTTCACGTTGGGTGTCCTGCACCTGGATCACGTGACCCAGCTCTCCTTCCAGCCCTTTGAGCGCATCGACGAACGCGTGGTACCGCTCGTCCTGGAAGAACTCGGAACGAGTGGGTCCGGACAGGGTGGCCGCGTCGAACCGGATCCATCCCTGTACGCGGCGGAGGTTCCAGGGTGGGCATCGGAATTCGTCCAGGGCCGTGAGATTCGGGTAGACCCGGGTGGCCCCCGCCCCCCGCTCCTTGGACCGGAGGACCTGGATGGCCGCCTTGGCATCCTCTTTTTCCAGGACGTATAGCTCCAGTTGGATGGGTCCATGGGGCGTATCGATGGAGTTCGCGGGGAAAAGGGCCCCGTCGAACGCGCGTGCCTTGGGGACGACCTCGAAGGATTTCCGGCCATCCGAGACCCGGATTGTAAGGCCTTTCTCCACGAGCCGGTCCCACATCTCGTCCTCGATGGCCTTCTTGACCTTCGCGGCGGTCCAGATACGCGGATTCAGTAGCTTGCGAATGACAATCGTCGTGCCTACCGCCCGCCGCTGCACCTCCGCCGGTGCGATTTTCGCCCTGAGGGTCTCCCCATCGATGGTCATGACCGTGGTGGGGGACTTGCCCTTCCGCGGGAGACGGTACTCACGCACTCGATGCGGATAGCCTGCATAATCCGTTGTGCTCTCGATGACGATCTCCCGGCCGATGGTTCGGAAGCCGAAGAGTCCGACCGCAAATTCCCCCTGAGCCCCTCGGTAGTCGGCGAGCCGGCCCTTGAATGACTTCGCCACGCGAGTGACGACGCCCTCGAAGTCCGGAAGGCCTCGCTCATCTGGAACGAAGCCTCGGCCCCGATCGCGGATGGCGATGTAGGAGCCCGTTCCCCGCTTGACGATACGGACCTCGATCGGGCCCCGAATCGGGTACCCCTCCGGGTACTCGTCGATCGCGTTCTCCACCTGCTCCAATAGGGCCTTCCATGGGCCCTGGGTATCGGCCAGGAACTTGATTGCGGCGACACGATCGCCGATGTCAGCTTGCACCTCGACCTCGGCGACCAAGGGAGGGTGTTGCTTCCTGCGGAAGAGAGACAGGAGGCGGCGCAAGGCCTGCCGAATCCCGGAGACCTTCTCCAGACCCGCACTCGGGTCTTGGGTCATGGCATCCCTCCCAAGATGAGGGCTGGGTTCGCGAGGAACCAGCTAGCTATGAGAGACCCGCACTCCACGGAACGACGTCTGGCGGCCGACGGGCCTTATAGCTAGTGCCCTTGCTATCGAAAATGATTCTAGGACCCCGGTGGCGTCTCCGCCGGTGCCTCTTTCACTTCTTCATCCGCCTCCTCTTCGGCCTCCGGGACCTCCAAGGGCGTGTAGAAGCTAAATTTCACGCCGCAGCGGGGACAATAGTACACCCCATACTGGTAGTGCTTCCCCCGGTACTCCCGCGGCTCACTGTACACGTGGTCGTTTTCGGTGCCCTTGCAGATCGGGCAGTTGACCATAGAGAATGAACGTGACGCGGCGTATTAAGGCCTTCCGAGGGACGGTATTCGCCTCGCTGGGCACGGGAAGGCCTTATAGGGCCGGCGACCTCCTGCTCCAGGGGGGAGCATTGAGGTTGAGTGAGAAGCCTCCGTGGGTGCGGGGCCTGGCCGGGAGCTCCTTCGTGGCGGCCTTCTTTGTCCTGCTCCACTTGACCGACGACCTCGCCCAGGGCCGGTTTGCCGGTCTCAATGAGGTGGTCGCGACGGCGAGCCTCTTCGTCATGGTCGTTTGGCTGGTGGGGATCGTCCTCAGCGCCCGGCAGTCTCGCGTCGGCTACGCTCTCCTCCTGATCTTCTCGCTCTTCGGCACGATCATCGCGCTCGTCCATACGACCGGGGTTCAGCCATCGATTACGGAAATCGCCCAGACGAGTGGCGTTTTCTTTGCCTGGGTCGTCCTCGTCGCCGGAATCGCATCCATTGTCGCCCTAATCCTCTCGGTACGAGCGCTGATGAGAGGCGGCCCACCGGCTGAGAGCATATAGAGGCTCAGCGAGGTCACCAGCTCTCCGGGAACCTTAATTACACGCCTGAGGTTCGGGGGCCGCGCGGCGGTAGCCAAGCCAGGTCAACGGCGCTAGGTTCAGGGCCTAGTCCTGTAGGGGTTCCCAGGTTCGAATCCTGGCCGCCGCACTCACACAGAAGGTTTTGTGTGAACCCGCGATGTCGCGCTGCAAGGACGTCACCATCGTGAGTGAATCGACGGGGACTCCTGAACCGCCGTATGGATAGAAATCGAGTCGCGACCACAGGAACAGTCGTGTTCAGCGAGTTAGAAGGCGGGTTCTACGGCTTAGTGGGTGATACAGGAGAACGATATGACCCTGTGAACCTGAAAGACGAGTTTAAGTCCGACGGCCTGCGAATCCGCTTCGAGGCCGAGGTTCTCCGGAACCACATCAGTGTCCATATGCGGGGCAGGTTGGTTGAAATCCTGGAAATGGAGAGGCTCGACTGACAGAGGGGGAGTGCCACGTTCCTGACGCCAGGTTCCAAGAATCTGTGTGCCCGAGAGTCGCAACTTCGGCCTATGGGACGACGCGCTGGCGACCAGCGTAGATGTTGTACGAGTCCTCCCGCAAGAAGCCGACAAGTGTGAGCCCGAATTCGTTGGCGAGATCCACCGCCAGGCTGGAGGGGGCGCCAATTGCGGCGACGAAGGGGATGCCCGCCGCAACGGCCTTCTGTAGGATGTCGAAGCTCGCGCGCCCGCTGACCATTAGGGCGCGATCGTGAAGGGGCAGGGCCCCTGCGAGGAACTGCTCGCCCACGACCTTGTCTACGGCGTTGTGTCGGCCGATGTCCTCGCGCGAGGATACCAGGGTCGCGCCGTCGAACAGTGCGGCGGCGTGAAGGCCTCC
>JAZGDV010000118.1:0-3579 GCA_036478175.1 Thermoplasmata archaeon | reverse complement strand
TGGAGATCCTCCTCCAGGTCGTACCGCCCGAGGGGTCGGTCTTCTTTACCCTGCCTTCCGAGGGCCAGTCTTTCGGTCAGGGCAATCAGATCTTGGTTACCGGGGTCGTGACCACGCCGGGCGGCGCGCCGATTCCTGACATGCAGGTGACCCTGATTCTTCGAGACCAGGAAGGGACGATTTGGGACTCCAACACGATCTTCACGGACCAGGCCGGGGAGTTCATCATCGGATTGACGATCGACGAACGCGGACCGGCCGGGGAATGGACCATCGTCGGCGTGGCGGAAGCGAGCACCATCGGGCCGGCTTCCGTGCGCATCAGCGTAGCGGAGGTCGTGCCGTGGTACGAGACCCGGGTTCCGTTCCTGAACCTGCCTCTCTGGATGGTGCTGGCAGCCGTGGGCGCCCTCCTCATGGTCGTCTTCGCCGTGAGCGCCTACATGCGCTCCTTCGGGCTGAGACGCCTGGTGGAGTGCGGCGAGTGCGGCGCCTTCATTCCCGAGTCCAGCGAATCGTGTCCTAAGTGCGGCACCGAATTCGAGCTCGAGATGGCGAAGTGCAGCAGCTGCCATGCCTGGATCCCGTCGGACGTGAAGAAGTGCCCCGAGTGCGGCGTGGAGTTCACCACGGGCAAGTCCAAGGCCTTGGACGTCAAGGACCGGATGCGGAAGCAGTACGAGAACGTCGTCAGCAAGTACCGCTCCGAGGCGGGCCGCGTCCTGGGTCACCCGCCCTCGGAGAAGGAGTTCCAGGAGTGGTGGCGGCGGCAACCCACCTTCGTTGCCTTTGACCAATGGCTCAAAGAGGAAGAGGAGATGCGGAAGATGGGCTCCAAGCCCTGCCCGCGCTGTAACAGCCTTAACTCCCTCACGGCCAATATCTGCCACCGCTGCGGGACACCGATGTCCGGACAGGTCACGCCACCCGGCGGTGGCCCGCCTCCCGGACCGGACGGTGCCCCGGGCGGAGGAGTCCCTCCTCGTCCGCCTGCCGTGCCTCCCGTGGGAGGCCCTCCGGCCCCGCCGCCGGAAAAGAAGAGGGCGGTCCTGAAGAAGATCGTCAAGAAGCCCTTCGCCAAGCGGAAGACGAAGAAGTAGGATGGGCTTCCCGCCACTCAGGGGAGTCTTGGCACTCATCCGTCAGAAGAGCCATTCACTTCCTCGAGGGAAAGAAAAAATTGGGAACCCCGACGAGGGCACCCCGCACGATTGACGCCTACTCCTCAGAGAGTTCGGCCCGGACGATTCCCATCATCTCCTCCGGGTCCCTGTAGTAGGCGGAGGAGATCCGAGCCACGTCTCGGTAGCTCTTGACGCCTGTGCGCTCCATGTATCTGAAGAGCTCCAATCGCCGTTTGACCTCCTGCTCCATCCGTTTGGGGGTCCAGTTACGGGCCGTCTGGATCTTCTCGTACACGTAGCTGTGGCCGCTGAAAGAGAAGGAATCCTCCGCAGGGTTCCAGGTGTACGCGGAGTTCGTGATGAGCTCGTCGGACTCCGGGTCGACCCCGATGATTTCCGTCAGGGACTTCACCCGCCGGGTCATCTCGGTCCCCACCTTGACCTGACCTTGGAGAAGCACGATGTCCAGGGCGGCCACGAGGGCCCGTGGCAGGTTGATGGGGTCGTTTTCCAGCCGATGGACCATGGACTGCACGTCGTCGGCGTGGAAGGTCGTATAGGCACTCTTGCCCGTGGCCATCGCCTGGAAGACCACGTACGATTCCTCACCGCGCACTTCGCCAATCATGAGGTACTGCGGTCGCTGTCGGAGGGCGGCCGACAGGAGGTCGAACATGTCGATCTCTCCCGCCCGTCGCCCGTCCGCGCCCATGTTGCCGAAGCCGTGGCGCGTGACGGTGGGCACCCAGTTCTCATGCGGCAGGTTCAGTTCCCGTGTGTCCTCGATGCTGACGATTTTCATCTGGGGTGGCACGAACAGAAGCATGGCGTTGAGGGTGGTGGTCTTCCCGCTCGCCGTTCCTCCGCAGATGAGCATGGACTGTCCGTTCTCGATGGCCAACCACAGATAGACCATCATCTCCGGGCTCATGGTGCGACCCGCGACGAGGTCCAGGGGGGTGAAAGGGTTCTCTCGGAACCGCCGGATCGTGAAGCTGGATCCCTTCTTCGTGACGTGCTTTCCGAGCGTGGCCTGCAATCGGGAGCCGTCGGGGATCGAGGCGTCCAGCATAGGCTGGGCCACGGAGATGTGCTTGCCGCACTTCTGGGCCAGCCACAACACGTAGCTGTCCAACTCCGTCTCGGAATCGAACTTGATGTTCGAGGGAATGGACCCGTACTTCCGGTGGTAGATGTAGAAGGGAACGCCGACCCCGTCGCACGAGATGTCCTCCACCTGGGGATCGACCATCACCGGGTCGATGGCCCCGTAGCGGACGAAGTCTCGGACGATGTAGTACATGATACGTTCCTTGGGGAGCGGATGGAGGGTGATGCCCAGGTCCCGGAGGAGGCCCTCCGCTTTGCTGCGGAGCCAGCTCTCCCGCTGCTTGTCCTCCATATGGGTGGTCATCTCGAGGTTCTCGATGATGAGGTTCTTCAGCACGCCCAGAAGTTCCTGCTCCTCGCCCGTGAGCTGGGGTTCCAGGACCTCGTAGAAGTGCTGGTTCGCGAGCTCGTCGTACAGGATGCGGACGTAGGAGTAGTTGTCCACGACGGGCTGAAGCTCGACCTCCCGCATGTTGGGGTTCGTCACGGGGGGGATGGGGGTGATGGCCCCGGCAATGACCTCCTGGTGGCCCCCGCCCTTGGGCGCCTTCACCTTGAGGGCCTTCTCTCCGAGCATCCGCTGGTAGGCTCGGCGCTTCGCCTTCTGGAAGGCGCCCAGGCGCTTCCCGACGTGCTTCTTCTTGTCGTAGAGGATAGAGGGGATACCCATCGATCCACCTCAGAGGAGTTGGAAGCCGGCCACGGCGATAATCAGCATGATGAAGGAGTGTCGGAAGCCGTTGGCGATCTTCCCGCTGTCCAAGACGCCCGCCAAGATACCGTCTCCCATCGCGTGGACGAGGACCGCGATAAAGAAGGCAATCTCGATGTTGAAGATGATCTCGGGGAGGTTCTGGGGTAACGGGCTGGCCGAGATGATGCTCGAGTCCCCCTCTCCAATCTGCCCCGAGGCCTCCAGCATCTTCGGGAGGAAGGTCGCGCCGAGGATGAAAATCGTGACGAGGAAGACGCCGAAGGAGATGTAGATGACCGCGATGTACGTTGACATTTCGATCCGTCGCTCGTCATCGGTGAGCTGGGTTTCCTTGGCGTCGTGGCTGACCATGGTGAGCACGTCCGCCACCTCACCTCCCGCGTCGCTGGCCTTGACGATGATGGCCACGACCCGCTCGACGAGAGGGGTCTTCACCCTCTCGGCGAAGAGTCGGAGGGCGTCCGTGGCGGGGACCCCCCACTGGATTTGCGCTGCCATGCGTCGGATCTCATCCGTCAGGACCCCGTATCGGCCCTGGGCGGCCACGACGATGGCCTCCGAGAGAGTCATGCCGAAGCGTCCGGCCTCGGCCACATCCCGGAGGAAGTCCGGGACGCGCCTTTCGATGGC
>JAZGDV010000117.1:0-3682 GCA_036478175.1 Thermoplasmata archaeon | reverse complement strand
CCCACCAAGAACGGGAGGATGGAGGCGACGAGGAACGGGGCCCGCAGGGCTCGGATCCAGAGCTGCCCCTCGGTTACCTCCCGCTCCTCCGCAGTCTTTGCGGCCAAGGGGCACCTCAGAGAGGTTGCGTGGTCCCCATGTAACCCACGTGCTCCCCTTCCCGGTGGACGGGGCGAACCGTGAGCACGGCAGGAAACTCCGAACCGTCCTTCCGGACGAGGGTCACCTCTTCCTTGAACTCGCCCTCCTCCACCGCCGTCTTCAGGAGGCGGGGAACCAGGGTCTCGACGGCCGCGGGCTGATGAAACACGGCGACGGACTCCTTTCCGATGAGTTCCTCGGCCTTCCAACCGAAGATCTCCTCGGCCCCCGCGCCGTACTCTTCCACAAGGCCGTTCAGGTCACAGGTGATGACGGAAACGTCTTCTTCTGGCATGAGCACCCAAGCGTGCAGCGGCGTGGCTCATATATGGGAGTGGAGGTTTAACAGTCAACCAGGGATTCAATGCGGCTCATGACGCTCTCGATTCCAACCGCCGGCCTCGTCGAGCTGGGACTCTTCCCCGGCCGGTTCTTCGAGCACAACGAGTCGTTGGAGGTTCTCCAGGCTTTTCGCCTTGCGGGGGAAGACATCACCCTGCTGGCCCGGATTACCCGGCGAGATCCCGGGCCGTCCACGGAGGAGGTGCGAAGCCGGGCCGCGGCGTTGCGGAAGAAGTACGGGCTGCGACACTTCGAGCTCCTGGGGGTGAACGACGAGGAAACGGGGTACACGGCCCTCCTGCGCGTCTCGATGACCGAGGGCATGGGCGAAGTCTTCCGTCTGCTCGGTTCCGACATCCTTCCCGCGCGGCCCTTCACGTTCCAAGCGGAGCGGACTCGCATCTCCTTCCATGCCACCGACGCGCAGCTGCGCGGTCTGAGAGGAATCCTGGATGGGCTCGGGATGGATTACGACGTCGAGAAATCACGGTCGGTTGCGGGGGCCGACCTGCAACCGCTGGGGAACCTGACGCAACGACAGAGGCATCTCCTCCAGCTTGCGCACGGGCTCGGCTACTACAAGTCTCCCGCGCGGACCGATCTGTCTCACCTGGCCGAAATCGCGGGCGTGTCCAAGGCGGCCGTCAGCAAGCAGCTGCGCACGGCCGAAGGAAAAGTCTTGGATGAGCTGTTCGGCGACGTCCGGGACGCGTCGGACTAACCCCGCAATACAATCTCGATGTTGACCCCGTCGGGGACCTGAATCCGCATCAGCTGCCGCAGCGCGCGCTCGTCCGCGTCCAGGTCGATGAGCCGCTTGTGGATCCGCATCTCCCAGCGATCCCACGTCTCCGATCCCTCCCCGTCTGGGCTCTTGCGCACGGGGACCCGGAGGCGCTTGGTGGGGAGAGGGATGGGGCCCCGCATGCTGACGCCGGTGCGTTCGCTGATTGCACGGATCTGGCCGCAGACGCCGTCCACCTTCTTGGCGTCCGTGCCGCTGAGCGAAATGCGTGCCGTCTGGACCATGGCCTCCCCGGTCCAAGCAGGGACGGCCTAAAAGGGTTACCGTTTCTCGATGTCGATGATCTGTCCCGCCGCCACGGTCTGGCCCATGTCCCGGATGGCGAAGCGGCCGAGCTGCGGGAAGTCCGAGAACTTCTCCACGGCCAGGGGCCGCGTGGGCACGATCTTCACGGTGGCCGCGTCCCCCGTCTTCAGGAACTGCGGGTTCTTCTCCTTCACCGCCCCCGTCTTCGGATCCAGTTTCTCCTGGAGTTCCTCGAACCGGGAGGCGACCTGGGCCGTGTGGGCGTGGAAGACGGGCGTATAGCCCACCGTGACCACGCTGGGATGGTTGAGGACGACGATGCGGGCGATGAAGGACCGGGCCACCGTGGGCGGGTCGTCGGCCGGTCCGCACACGTCCCCCCGCCGGATCTCATCCCTGGCCACCCCGCGGACGTTGAACCCGACGTTGTCCCCCGGCTCCGCCTGGGGAATCGTCTCGTGGTGCATCTCGATGGACTTCACCTCCCCCACCTTGTCCGAGGGTTGGAAGCTCACCTTGGCGTCCGCCTTCAGGACGCCCGTCTCGACGCGCCCGACCGGGACGGTCCCGATGCCGGTGATGGAGTACACGTCCTGGACCGGCAGGCGCAGGGCCTTGTCCGTGGGCTTCCCGGGGGCCGTCATCTTGTTGACGGTGTCCAGGAGCGTCGCCCCTTTGTAGAAGCCCATGTTTGTGGACTTCTCCACCACGTTGTCCCCCACGTACGCGGAGATGGGAAGGAAGGGCACCTTCCCCGGGTCGTACCCCACCGACTTCAGGAGCTTGCCCACCTCGTCCTGGACCTCCTTGAAGCGCGCCCCGTCGTACGCCGGCTTCGTGGCGTCCATCTTGTTGATGCCCACGATGAGCTGCTCCACGCCGAGGGTCCGGGCGAGGAAGACGTGCTCTCGCGTCTGGGCCTGGCTGCCCTCCGGAGCGGCCACCACGAGCACGGCCCCGTCGGCCTGGGAGGTCCCCGTGATCATGTTCTTCACGAAGTCCCGGTGGCCGGGGGCGTCGATGATGGTGAAGTAGATTTTGTCGGTCTCAAACCGCCGGTGGGCGACGTCGATGGTCAGGCCGCGCTCCCGCTCCTCCTTCAGGTGGTCCATCACCCAGGCGAACTCGAACGTGGGCTTCCCCTTCTCCTGGGCTTCCTTCTTGAACTTCTCGATGACGTGCGCCTCGATGTGGCCCGTGTCCAAGAGCAGCCGGCCGATGAGGGTGGACTTCCCGTGGTCCACGTGCCCAATGAAGACGAGGTTCAGGTGCGGCTTTTCCGCCATAGGATACCCTCCGATTGTCCGGCCTCGTTAGTGGGCGTGCGTATTTATTCCTTTGTCAGGGGACCCAGCCGTCGCCCTACGCGGCGTAGTAATTCGCGTCGTAGGGTTCGGGTCGCAGGCCCTTCCGGGTGCGTATCTCGGCCACGACCTCGTCCTGCAAGGCCGCCGGAAGCCGCTCGAACCCGGCGTTCTCATAGGACCACAGGACGCGCCCCGCCGTCGCCGATCGGATGGCCGTGGCGAACCCAAACATCTCGGCCACGGGGGCTTTGGCCTTGATGGTCACGTCATCCCCCTCCTGCTCGATGTCCTCGATGACGGCCCGCCGGGACTGGAGCTCCGCGATGGCGGCGCCCATGACCTCCTGGGAGAGGTTGAGCACCACCTTCTGCTTGGGCTCCAGCAGGAGGCGGCCGGCCAGGACCATGGCCCCGTACATCGCGGACCGGGAGGCCGGGATGACCTGGGCCGGGCCCCGATGGATGGAGTCCTCGTGGAGCTTGGCGTCCACGAGCCGGACCTTCACCCCCATGCAGCGTTCCCCCGCCAGGGGTCCCCGGGTCGCGGCCTCGACGAAGGCCTCCCGCACGAGCTCGATGGTCTCGTGAAGGTATTGGATGCCCTTCGTCATGTCCAGGAACATGTTGTTGTCCTGGATCCAGACCACCTTGCGGGACTCTTGCTTCGACATCCCCAACTCCCGCAGGAGGTCGATGAACTCCCGTGTCTTCTTGACCCGCTGGTTCGTGGGCACCCTGCCGTCCAAGATGGCCTGGACCACGGCCTTTTCCAAGGGCTCCACCACCAGATAGAAGCGGTTGTGCTTGTTGGGGGACTTCCCCTCGAAGGGACCCGCCCTCGT
>JAZGDV010000116.1:0-3166 GCA_036478175.1 Thermoplasmata archaeon | reverse complement strand
TTCGCAACCTCCCCCTACTCCGGGAGGCCGGCCTCGCCATTCTGATGGTCAAGGCTCGGAGCGTCGATGTGACGGCGGAGCCGGAAGCCGTGTTCGAACAGGCACGCAGAGAACTGGAGGGCGCCGGCGCCCACGTGCACCGCGTCGTCCCCCTCTCGCCGTACCAGAAGGACCACGCCGCTATCCTCCTCCGGCCAGGTCAGACCCGTTAAATACGGCGATTCCCTAGAAGTTCGACCCGAGGAAACGAGCCGATGGCACGGATGCATCGAAGAAGGAGAGGGAAGTCCTCTTCCACACGCCCCCACCTCGAGAAACCGCCCGCCTGGGCCGGCACCAAGCCGCAGGAGGTGGAGAAGCTCGTGAACAAGCTGCACCAGGAGGGCCTCCAGAGCGCCCAGATCGGCATCCGACTGCGGGACCAGTACGGGATTCCCAGTGTGAAGCTCTTGACGGGAAAGGCCCTCACGCAGATTCTCCGGGAAGGGGGCGCGCAGATGGAAATCCCGGAGGACCTCGGGAACCTGATGGGGAAGGCCCTCCGATTGACCACGCACCTCGCGGCGCACCGGCGAGACATTCACAATCGGCGGAGCCTGGAGCTCGTGGAGGCCAAGATCCGCCGCCTGGGACGGTACTACAAGCGGGAGGGGGTCCTTTCCGCGGACTGGGAGTACAGGCGCCGGGCGATCGAGTTGCAGATGCGGTAGGTGGGCCCCAAGCGTGACCTGGATCGAGGACGGGCTGCCCGAGGGGATGGGGGAGCGCCTCGGACGGGCCGTCGAGGCCGTCCGTGAGGCGGATCGCGTCCGTATTCTCTGTCACTACGATGCCGACGGGACGGCCGCCGCCGCCGTGCTGACCCGGGCCCTCCTACGGCAGAACCAGGAAGTGCACACCACCCTATCCCACGTACTCAATCCGGATCGCCTGGAACGGGCGACCGAGGGCGCCGTGGACCTCCTGCTGGTAAGTGACATGGGGAGCGCCCAGGTGGACCTCTTGGAGGAGGTCAAGGCCCCCGTGGTGGTCCTGGACCACCACCAGCCCCTCCGGGACTCCGAAACGGTCATTCAGCTGAATCCCCACTTTTTCGGCCTCCAAGGGACGCGGGACGCGTGTGGGGCGACCATGTCCTTCTTGCTGGCCACGGCTCTGGACGAGGTCAACCTGGACCTGGCAGGAGTCGCCCTCGTGGGCTGCATCGGGGACCGCCAGCACATCGGGGGGTTCGAAGGCATCAACGCCCTCCTCTTCAACCGGGCGATGGAACGAGACATCCTTCGGGCCGAATCCGCGCCCGCCTTGGCGGACCTTCCCCTGGCCGAGGCCCTGCACTACTCCGTGGGTCCCTACTTTCGGGGCCTCTCGGGACGCGAGGAGGCAATCCAGGAGTTCGTCTCCGAGCTGGGGCTCGATCCCAGGCAGCGCATCCGCGACATGGACTCAGCCGGTCGGGAGCACCTTCTGTCGGCCCTCAGCCTTCGCTTGATCCAGCAGGAAATCCGTCCGGAAACGGTTCGGCACCTGATGGAAAAGAAGTATTGGTATCCGCCCTACGAAGTCTACGTGGACGACCTGGAGTCCCTCGTGAACGCGAGCGCGCGGCAGGGCGCCGAGTCCTTGGGATTGGCCCTGAGCCTGGGGGACTTCCGCGGGTGGGAGGAGGCAGGGGGGCTCCGGGAGAAGCATTGGTCCGCCGTGCTCCGTGGGCTGCACAAGGTCGAGGAGGAGGGCGCCTTCGCGAGGGAGCACACGCAGTTCTTTTACGCGGAGGGCCCCACCCTCGCGGGATCGGTGGCGGGGGTGGCCATGCGGTACCTCCTAGATCAAGAGAAACCGACCCTCGGCCTGGCGGTGGTGGACGAAACCACCAAGGTGTCCGCCCGCGGGACTGACTACCTCATTGGCCAGGGCGTGGACCTGGCAGAAGCCCTCCGAGAAGGCGCCCAGGCCGTCGGCGGCTCGGGCGGCGGTCACAACATCGCCTCCGGCGCCACCATTCCGAAGGGGAAGGAGGAAGGTTTCCTCGAGGTCGTGGACATGGTGGTCGGCCGCCAGCGGGCGCGCGCGTCAGAGGCATGAGAACCGCGTCCTCACATCACGCGCCTCAATAGTCCTCCAAGAGTCGGAGCCAAACCTCCCGCTCCAGGTCCCGACGGACCGCCCCGTCCTGGAGAACCTCGAGATTGCGCTCCAGCAGGGCGAGTTCCTTGGATTCCATCGCCTGCGGATTGATCGGGAGGAGGACGATGGCGGGGTGCGGGGCAACGAGATCGTGGAGGTACTCCACGAACAGAAGGGTCCGTGCGAACGCGTTGTGAAGCACGAGGTACTCGAGCCCGTCCAGGAGAACCACGCTTGGGCCGTTCTCCTTCAGGAAACCGTCGATTAGACGGTTGAGGCCCGCCAGGGCGGCGGGATTGTGAACCCCTTCCCCGGGTGTGTGACTCAGCCAGACATGGCGTGCGGGGGCGAGGGCCACCTCCTTCTTCACCTGGGCGGGATGACGCCGGGTAATCAGGAGTCCGGCTCGGTCTTCCTGGAGAAGGAGGGCAAAGAGCCGGTAGCTCAACCCAGGACGTGCCTCCTCGAGGAGGTAAAGACCCTCCTCCATCGGCGGCCTGGATCCGGCCCTCGGAGTCCTTGGCTCCTCTTCCATGCGCCTCCAGGGCGGGAACCCGATGCCTGAAATATCAAGTTTGAGGCGCCGACCCAGCGAAAGAACGAACCGACGTTCCTCCCCCCGCGACGGCATCAACGTCCTCGGGCGCGCTCGTCGCGCAGGGTCATGCACGTGCTCGACGCACGGGCGATGAGGTGTCCTCTGGCGTCCTCGACATCGCACTCTGTCAATCCGACCGAGCGTCCCGCGTGGACGATCTTGCGACCCATCTCGAGCATCGTTTGGGACTCGTTCCTTAGCGACATCGGATACCACCCCGATTACGGAGGGGTCAGCGGGCCAAGGAGGCCTCCAGGCTCTCGATCAAGGGTTTGGCGGGCACGTCCTCCAAGGAAATGATCGTGGTCTTCCCGGTCATCCCTTCCCCGGAGGGTTTGGCGACGACGAATCCCAAGAGGTCCAGGTCCTGCAGATACTTCCAGAACTGGGTGTGTCTCCGCTTGTTCGCCCCGTATTCCTCGCACACCACGGCATAGGCCT
>JAZGDV010000115.1:0-3281 GCA_036478175.1 Thermoplasmata archaeon | reverse complement strand
TCTTCCAGAGCCGCCTACCCGGTCCGACGAGGTGGGCGAGGCGCTCCGCTTCCACCATGTCCGCGACGACCAAGGAGACCGGTTCGCTCCGAGGACGTCGCTTCACCCGGTAGAGACGCCGCACGGCAGCATCGTCGTACGGGTCCGCGCCGAGGCCGTACAGCGTGTCGGTGGGGTACACGACAAGCGCCCCTCCCTTCAGCAGGTCGACGGCCTCCATCAGGTCCTCCTCATGAAGGACCCAATCCTCACCCACTCGATGCGCTCTCGCGATCCGAGGGGCGTCCGGTGTCATCTTCTGTACCCCTCCAACGTCGCGAGGGCCCAGGCCAGGTGCTCCGATGCCTCGTCCTGGACTGGAACCCCGTGACCCGGGTAGAGGTCGCGCACTCCCAGGGCGTTCAAGCGCTTGATGGAGGCGAGCAGCTGGTCGAAGTTTCCCGTTTCGAAGTCCCATCGGCCCACGCCCCCATACGGGAACACGGTGTCCCCGGTGAAGAGGGAACCGTCGTCCCCCCGGAGGCAGATGCTTCCCACCGTATGGCCCGGCGTGGAGAGCACTTCCAGGCTTCCCCCTCCCACGTCGATCTTGTCGCCCTCCGTGATGACCTCGACCGCCGCCGGCTGGAGGGTGCCTCCGAAGAAGGCCGCTCCCGTACTGCCCGCATCGCCTTCGACGATCGGGGGGGCGTCCTCCGCCGAAGCGCGCGGGGTGACGGCGTAGCGCGCCACAAGGTCGTTGGTGCCCCCGACGTGGTCGAAGTGCCGGTGTGTGAGGACCAGCTGCTGGAGCGGCCGTCCCCCCAGGTGCGCCTCGATCTCGCCGGCCACCAGGTCCGAGCGGCGGCCCGTGCCCGCGTCCACGAGGACCGCCTCCTTCCGTCCAAGGACGAGGTAGAGGTTTACATCGAAGGAGGGGTCGACGATTCTGTGGATCTCCACCGCACGAACCCCTCGCGGAGAGGCCTAGTCGCGAATGCCAGGCTCGGTGATGGTGAAGATCGCCTCCGCCTCCGGCAGGTTGGGGGAATCGATGAGGCGTGCGATTCGTCGTTCCCCCTTGCTCTTGCGCAGGTAGATGCGAAAGGTGCTGGCATGGGCGACCACGTGTCCCCCGATGGGCCGGGTCGGGTCCCCGAAGAAGGCGTCCGGCTTGGCCATGACTTGGTTGGTCACGAAAATGGCCGCGTTGTTGACGTCGCCGAATCGCATGATGTCGTGGATGTGGCGGTTCAGCAGCTGCTGTCGCTCCGCCAACACGCCCCGACCCACGTATTCGGCCCGGAAATGCGAGGTCATGGAATCCACGACGAAGAGACGGATCGGTTCCGTCTGGGCGAGCTCGTTGGCCTTCTCCACGAGAAGCATCTGGTGATGAGAATTGAAGGCCCGGGCCACGTGAATCTTCTGGAGGATCGCTTCGGGGTCCAGCTCCTGATCCAGGGACATCTGGACGATCCGTTCCGGCCGGAAGGTCGATTCGGTGTCGATCCAGACCGTCTCCCCGCCCAAGCCTCCCTGGTCCACTGGCAGCGTCGCGTTGACGGCCAGCTGGTGGCCCAGCTGTGTCTTTCCCGACCCGTAGGCTCCGAAAACTTCTGTGATGGCCTGGGTCTCGACGCCGCCGCCCAACAGCGAATCCAAGCCCTTCGAGCTCGTCGTGACCTTGTTGACGGACTTCCGCCGCTCGAGGAGCACGTCCCCGGTCTCGAAGTCGCCGATGTCGACGGCCTCTCGGGCCGCGAGGACGATCTTCTGCGCCGCGGTGTCACCAATCTCGGCGACGTCGGCCAGGCTCCGCGGGGAAGCAACCGCAAGCGCCATGAGGTCGTTGAAGCCGGCCTCCTTCAGCTTATCGGCAGTGGCCGGTCCAACCCCCGGCAGTTCTTCAATGGTCGTTGTGGTTGCGGCCATGTCAACTACCGTCCCTCTGAGTAGGGTTGGGGTCGATATAAGGGTATTTCAGGGGGTTGGGTGAAACTACCCCGGCTCACGCAGGTTAAAAGCGCGAGCTTGGCTCATCGGAGCCGTGTCGGCCCCGCAGCGCGTCAGTTTTGACCGGATTGCCCACTGCTACGACGAAACGCGGACCCTGCCCCCCTCCCAGATGGGGCCGATCACGGACGCCCTCGTCGACGCCCTATCTGCATACGACCGGGTCCTGGAGGTGGGGGTAGGAACGGGGCGTTTCGGGATTCCCCTGCAACGACGGGGCATCCCTCTTGTCGGCGTGGACATCGCCCCTCGCATGATCGCGCGAGCATGGGACAAGGGACTTCGCGACGTTCTCCTGGGGGACGCCCTGACGCTTCCCTTCCAAGACGACGCCTTTGGGGCGGCCCTCTCCGTCCACGTCCTTCACCTGCTGTCCGATTGGAAGGCGGCGCTGGCGGAGATCCGCCGTGTGATCCGGGAAAGCTATTTCACCGTGGCGACCACCTGGACGCACGGCCGATCGCCCCATCGGGTGTACTGGGACTTCATCCGGGACTCGGGATACGAGCGACCGCGGAGGGGCGTGTTCGAGCGCGACCTCCCGGACCGCCTGCCCCCGCGGCGACGCACGCTCGTGGGGACCTTCTCCGAGGAACGCCGGACGGAAGACTCCCTTGACGCCTTGGAAAACCGAATCTACTCCGGCCAATGGGAAACCCCGGAGGATCTTCACCGCGAGGCAGTGCGGGCCGCCCGCGAGGCGTTCCCCGAGGACACCCTCCACCTCGAGAAGACCATCACCCTCCTTCGTTGGGATGTCGGCGACCTCAGGGCGGATTGATCTCTTCCGCCACCGCCTCGGGGAGGCCGGCGAAGGCCACGAGGGCCTCCACCTCGAGGAAGTGGAGCGGCCCGGGGATGACGAGCACGTGGAGGGGCGGACCCGGGTCGGCTCCCAGCAGCCTTTCCAGGCGATCCGCACGGAGGGTGGGCGTGGCGGACCCCAAAGCCCCCGCAACGCAGGCCACCGTATCCGGGCCGAGGACCCCTCGAGCAAACCGGTCCTCCATCTCCAGCAGATACGCGAGACCCTCCCGCGGGGTCAGGAGCCGGTCCTCCTTCAGGTCCAGGAGGGCCAAGGTGTGGAGGCCGGCGGTCCGGTTGGCCTCGACCACGTCGTAGGGGCTCGTAGGCGCGAAGCCCGCCTCTCGGATGGGGAGGGTCGTGGTGCGCCCGAACTTGTAGTGCTGCAGGCCCAGGGCGCCGGCGGCGGCGGTGAGGGCCGAAACACCGGGGACGACGCGGGTCACAATCCCAAGGCGATGGGCGCGAAGGCGGAGATCCAC
>JAZGDV010000114.1:0-12832 GCA_036478175.1 Thermoplasmata archaeon | reverse complement strand
GGCCACCCACTGGAGGAACGGCGGGAAGAAGGCGATGGGGAAGAAGACCCCCATGAGGAAGGAGACGACCCACTGGGCGCTGTTGACGACGCTGTTGGCTTCCTTGACCTTCAGAATGAAGGCGCCGAAGAGGAAGGCCAGGCCCCAGAGAGGGATGAGGCCCACGAAGAGGAAGGCTGTCGCCAGGGCGATTTCGCCCTGGAACGGGTTCACCCCGAAAACGAGGGAGCCGACGCCGAGGGCGATCGCGAAGGCAATGAGGCTCCGGAGGAAGGCATAGGTGGCGATACCCGACACGAGGTAGAGTCGCTTCGCCGGGGCGAGGTACATGGCTTCCAGCGTCCCCATCTCCATCTCCCGCCGGATCCAGAACCCCACGATCCAGAGCATGATGGAGACGACGACAAAGGTCACGGCCCCGAGGAGCATGTAGAGTCGGTAGTCAGGGGTTCCGACATTGCGCTCGAAGTTGGCCGAGGCGGCCGCTTCTCCCCCGGCCACGGACAACCCGATGAGGATGGGAAGGGCGGCGAAGACGAGAGGGATGAGGGTTTCCAGGAACAGGGATCCGCGGTAACGGGAGATGATCAAGATCCGGGCCTTGAAGACAGTCCAGACGATGTCCAGGTTGGAGCGCCTCGACATCCGGGTGAGGCCGAGCTTCTCAACGGCCACTGGGCCCCGCCTCCCGCTCCGCCACGACCCGGGTGTCCACGTTCAGGGCCCGGCCCGTCTTCGCGATGAAGACGTCCTCCAGGGTCACCTCGTGGGGTTTGATGAAGTCCACCTTGGCGCCGTTTCCGACGACTTTCTCGATGATCTTGGGTAGCAGCAGGCGGCTGTCCTCTGTAACGATGGAAACGGAGGTACGCCCGTCCTCCTCCGATGTGACGGTGGCCGCCTTGACGCCGGCGATAGACCGAATGGCCTCGGTGACTTCCTGTGGGATAATGCCCTCTAGGGTGATGGTCTCCTCGGTGACCAGGGAGGCCTTGAGCGCGTCCGGGGTGCCATAGGCGATGATCTCGCCGTGGTCGATGATGGCCACCCGATCGCACAGCTCTTCCGCCTCTTGCATCAGGTGGGTGGTGTACAGGATCGTGTGCCCTCGCTCGTTGAGGTCCAGGACGATCCTCCGGAGCTTCCGGGCCGTGGGCACGTCCATGGTGACCGTGGGCTCGTCCAAAATGAGGATGGGTGCCTCGTTGATCAGGGCCTTCGCGAAGGCGAGAATCATTTTCTGGCCGGTGGAATAGGTTTCCACCGACCGGTCGAGGAACTCCTCCAGCTCCAGGAGCTCCTCCAGCTCAACGATTCGCCGTCTTCGAACTTTCTTCGGCACGTGGTATAGGGCCCCGAAGTAGTCGAGGTTCTCCCGCCCGGTTAGCTTCCAGTATAGGCCACGCTCCCCCATCAGCATCGTGCCCAGCGACGCCCGGACGAGGTTGTCCTGGGTGAGGATGTCGAAACCGTTGACCCACGCCCGGCCGCTCGTGGGGATGAGGAGCGTAGTGAGACACTTGATCAAGGTCGTCTTCCCGGCGCCGTTGGGGCCCAAGAGACCGAAGATTTCGCCCTCCTCGATTTCCAGGTCGACGTCCTTCAGGGCCTCAACCTTCTTCTTCTTGCTTCGGAAGCCCTTGCGGTCCTTGCTGACGAAATTTTTGGAGAGCTTCTCCGTTCGAATGATGACTTCCGGCATGCTCCCGGGCCTCGGCCGCGACTAGCCTGGCCCCGCTCTTAAAGCAACTGGGCACTTGTGACCGTGGCCTGGCCTCAGTCTTCGGAGAATTCCTCGCGCAGCCTGTCCTTCAGCTCCGCAATCTTCTGGGCCGTGGTCTCGACCTTGTCGATGAGGTCGCGCCGCGACTCCAACCCCGCGTGGATGAGGAAGGCGGCGCCCTCGGACCGGCTGTTGAAGATGCCCCCCTCGACGAGAAGGTCGATCCGCCGGGCGTCTTCGTCCTTCACCCGCGTCATGAGCGTGTTCCGTCGCCCCCGGAGACCCTTCTTGACGATCTTGAGGTCGAGGGGGGTGAACCCGACCCGTGCGGCGTGGATTGCCCGACTCACGTCCTCCCGCACGCGCTCCATCTCGTGATCCAGCCGGTGCTTCCAGACCCCAGCTCGTCCGCGAACCTGACCGGCCTCTCGGAAGGCGGCCTCCACGATGTCCTCGATGGAGTGACGAAGTCGGTCCCTGAGGGAGTCGATGAAACGCTCCCTTGCTTCGTGGGACTCATCCTGCACGTCGACTTCAATCTCCACTTCGGCCTCGACCTCGTCGCCTCGGTCCTTGTCTTCGGCTGTCATAATTACATGTAATACAATTTCATGTATTTATCCATTCGCTCTCAGCGGTGATATCCAGAAACAAATCCTCATAACGGGCCGGGTGGAGCGAGGGACGTGGTGCGGGGCAGCGTTGAGGAGCGCGTGTTCGCCCTCGAGAAGGATTTTAGGCGGCTCGAAGGGAAGCTAGAACGGCTTCTCGTCAAGCTAGACAAGGACCACCGTGAGCAGCAGGACCTCTCCAAGGAGATGGCGCGACGGAAGAAGAGCGAGGTGGTCCTCTGGGAAGCCCTCGGCCTCGGACCACGGGCCAAGGTCGGAGATCGCGGCATCCTGGCAGAGATGGATGACTCCGTCCTCCGGCTCGAGGATTACTTACTCCAGATGGGGGAACGAGTGCAGCGTATCCTTACGATGCTCCAGGGACACAAGGAGTTCCTGGACAAGGTGAGCCAGAGCGTGATCGGCCACGGACTCCGCGAGCGGACCAAGCTGGAGCTCGACATCGCCATGAACACCATCTCCATCCTGACCGTCGCGGGCCTGCGCATCGACCCCACGATCCCGAACGAGATGGAGCGACTCCGCCGCGCCCTGGCCGAGAAGGACCAGAGTCTCGAAGAGATTCGCCGCCGAAAGACCGAGCTGGACCGCCGGCTGGAAGGGGAAATCAAACAGCACGACGTCGAGCGGCTCTTCGATCCGGACCCAGAGGTCGCGGGGTATCGCTAGACGCGGTAGACCGCCCTCGTCAGATTCTCCCCGCGAGACGGAGCTGGGCAAGGACCTCCCGGATCATGCGAGCGGCCAATGCGGCCGTCTGTCCGTGGTCCCAAGGCGGACTGACCTCGGTGAGGTCGAACCCGACAATCCTCTCCCTCAACGCCTGAATCACCCCCTGGACTTCCAGCGGGGTCAGGCCGAAGGGCTCCGGGTTCCCGACAGCCGGCGCATAGGCGGGGTCAATCGCATCCATATCGAGACTGAGGTAAACCCGGTCTGGCAATTCCTCCACGACGCTCAGCGCAGCCTCGATTCCCTTCTCACGAATGCGAGACGCGGTCACCGTGTGGAGGCCGAGGCGATCGGCCGCCTCCTTCTCTTCCTTGGAAGCGGATCGGACCCCGAGAACGACGGCGTGGTCGGCGCCCAGCTGATCCGCCACCCGCCGTGTCACGCACGCGTGGCTGTTGGGATCGTCGAGGTACGTGTCCCGGAAGTCCATGTGGGCGTCCAGCACCACAAAGCCGGGTCGGTCGAGAGCCCGAACGCACGGGGGAGTCAGGGAATGCTCCCCACCCAGGGCGAGAGCAAACAGACCCTGCGTAGCCAGGTCCGCCGCGTGCCGGGCAACGCCCTTGACCATCGCCGCCGAGCTACCGAACTCTTCCAAATTGCCCCAGTCGGCGAACCGCGCCCCGTCCAGGTCCACCCCGAGATCCAGATGGTATGTCTCGAAATTGTAAGAAGCTTGACGAATCGCGTTCGGACCGAGGCGGGCGCCCGGCCGAAAGGAGGCGGTTCCATCGTAGGGGACCCCGAAGAGGGCGACCTGGGCCCCGTCCCGAGGGCCCGCATCGGCGAAGAGAAGGGTCTCCACACCCATGCCTACGGCCTGCCGAGCAGTTTGGGGCGTCCCATGGCCACCATGTACTGCACGTTCTGGCTCGGTTCGAGCTTGCCTTCGAAGTCCGCCGGCACGGGCAGCGTAAAAGTCTCGTAGGTCTCGAGGTCCATGAGTTGCACTTCGCCTCCCTGAAGCGAGAGCACCTGGGCCCTTCGTCGATCGATCATCGGCACGCGCACCTTGTGAGTGACCGGGTGAACGATGCTCCGCTTCTGGTTGTCGAACAGCCCGAAACACTCGATCCGGGCCTTGGCCTCACCGTGCTTCCCTGGCTTGCTCGTCGTGATGCTGATGATCCGGCAGGGCTCGTCCCCGATCAGGACATAGCGGTTGGGCTTCAGGCTGCGGACTTCTGCCTGCTCCCAGGCCATGGCCACGCCTGACCGCGCCGCAATATAACCCTTTCGCCGGCGGGCGGGCGGAGGTCTGCGAACCTGATAACGGGGACCAAACGCTTATCTGAATTCCCGGACGCTGCCGAAGGGGGAGCGCCCCATGGAAGAAATCCGGGCACGCATCAGCTTCAAGACCGGCCTCTTCCTCGCCATGTTGGGGTTCCTTTTCATTCTCGGAGGCGGGCTTTCCGTGGTCCTGGCCGGCTTCCCCGAAGTGACGCAGGCGCTGATCGCCCTCACCCTTGGCGACGAGGTAGGACGTGCCTTCTTCCTGAGCGGGTCCATCGCCACCGTGATCGTGGGGCTACTTCTCTTCTACATAGAAATCAGTTTGCCCGCATCCTTATCGAACAGCCTCACGGGGGTGCCCTGATTGCAGGAAATCCGGGCTCGCATCAGCTTCAAGACCGGCCTGTTCCTCGCCATGCTCGGCTTCCTCTTCGTCCTCGGAGGGGGGATCGCCGTGGTCCTGGCCGGCTTCCCCGAAGTGACGCAGGCGCTCATCACCTTGACCCTGGGCGACGAGGTCGGACGCGCCTTCTTCCTAAGCGGATCCATCGCCACCGTAGTAATCGGTTCCTTGCTGTTCTATATCGGCTACGATAAGATTCGCCAGAAGCAATTCATGGAAATCCTACGTCGGGAGGTGGAGCAGCCCGAGACCTACAGGGAGCAGCCGCCCTACTGAGACGGGCTCCGAAGTCCTTGGAGCGACTCTGGGCAATTCGCTGTTTTGGGCAAGTTCTCAGGTTAGGCTGGCCCACGTGACTAGTGTTTAGGCAGTTCGAGTGGGGCAGGACAACACCAGATTAAGCAACCCAACGATATCTGGAATCATTAGATTGAAGGCTAGCCTCGACTGACCGCCTTGGCTGGGTCAACCTCGGAGGCCCATGTCGTGGGTGCCCCACATCAACCAACTACCCATCGAAGGCGGTAGACTGCCTCCGGGCCCGACAGGCCGAAGCGCGTCCCCCGACCCGTGGGCTCTCGACCTGGGACAACGCGCATGTGAGCCTCGTCAGCACCCCTTGAACCCTGAATTCAGGAACACTCAGACGGGCGTCTGTATCACACCCCCGTCGTTGTGGCCCCGATCTAGCGACTCGAGGCCTCCATAGCCCCTCCGCTACGCTGCGTAGGTCCGTCGTGCCTTTCGGGGATAGCGCCCGAGCACTATTGAGGTTTAAGATCTCAAGCCTCCACCAGCTCCGTTCTCTAATGATGGGGCTTTGCCTAGTGGGGTAGCGGACTAGCCGTTTCCACTGGATCACAGAAATGACTTCATCTTTCATCAGTCTGAAGATGGCCCGAGGCCAGCGACGTGGTTACTGTGGTCCTAATGATTCTCTGGAACACGCACTTGCGGTGATGGATTCGAGTAATGTCATTTCGTGCGTAGTGGTCGCTCTCAGCCTCTCGACGGGGATAAATGCAGGATGAAGCATCGTGTCATCGAGCACGTATGCATCCTCCCCCGCAACGCCCATAAAGGAAGAGAGCGTAGGGTCCAGTTCCTACTCCCCCTAGCCCATCCTGCCAATCCCTGCCGAAACTGCTCATTTTCTTAAAGGCCGGAAGTAGGCCCGAGTGATCTTGCCCATCTTGCCCAAATCGATGAGGACACTAACTCGAGGGGCCGTCTTCGCCGTTTCACCTCGCGTGAGGTGGTAGAGGTGGGGCTTTCCCAACGGCCGCCGTAGCAAAGAATATGCCCTGTAAGGACAGCGTCGTCGACCGCGGTAAGCCGGCCGTCGGGAAGGCGCCGGCGACGAGAAAGAGACCAGCTTGGACGGAGGCCCCGACGAAAACCACCCACATCTTGCGGGGGAAGTCGCCCCTCCAGAGGTACCGCGCCCCCCGAATAAGGAACAAACCGAAGCCGGCCGCCACTAACAGTTGGAGAAGGACCGTTCCATCGGCAATGAGAATCGGGTAGCCGAGAGGAACCAAGAGAGCGGAGAACAGCCCCAACAGGGCCGGTAGATGGCGAACGCTTTTCGGACTGCCGGGCGCATTCGCCTCGACCCACGCTCGCCCTCTTCCGGTCGGGGGAAATCCATCCAACTCAGTACCGCACACACGTGTTCCAGCCTGGCCCGAACCCGCACTGTGCCGGGTCCAAGTTTCCTCACTTCAGGCAGCGTTGCGCGATGGAAGTAGAATCTCCTTCGCTCCTCCGGCATCGCCTCCAGTAAAGGCGTCGAAGCTCGACTGAACGATGGAGGATATGTTCGCGGCGTACTGGGAGGAAGGGGACGGCCTGTCGAGCAATTCGTACGTCGGCTTGTTGATGCGGACGTCGAGGCTCTTCTCCATGGCCACGTGGATTCGCGACGCACCGAACAGGAGCCACCAGGGCCACAGGGCGCTCGAAACGGGCAGTGGGTGAATACGCCCGATCCAGAAAGTGATGTCGGTCCGACCGATCCGGACTCGGGCAAAGATCCGCTCCGACCGGATGAATTGCGCGTATCTCCGCCAGGATTCGGCCGAACCTGGGGCGAGAGGAAATCGCATCCTCACGACGTGATCGACACCCGATTCCAGCCCGTCCGAAGCCAGGATAAGAAGGGGATGGACGAATTCGATGGGCAACTTGAATAACGCCCTCCGCGCGAACCACAGGAGATACACGCCCCCCGCAAACAGAACGGCAAGCCCGGAGAAGACCAGCTCGAGCACCCCTAATGAGGATCCGAACGAAATGGCCAGGGCCCCCGAGAGCTCCAGGGTAATGCCCGGATAGACGAGTGCAAGCCTGGGATCTTTCGCTCGTCTCGCACCGTACGCGTACCCCAGGATTGGAACGAGAATGACAAGCAGGGCGAAGGAGGTCTGTTGGAGGTCCGTCTGAATGGTCGGAACGAAGACAATCCACGAAAGGGTGCCGAGAGCACCCAGGGCGACGGCCATTGATATCGCAAGGAACAACCTGACGTTCAGCATGGCTCCACGCGACTCGTCCGAGGTGTCCTTTCTCACCTTAGCAGTGGTAGCCCCAGTGCCAATAAGAGCCACCAGCCCACAACGCAATGATCGTGCAACCCAGGTATTGTGCGAGCAAGACGCCTCCACAGGCGAGAAGGCAGGGAACGCAGAGGACCCCACTGAGGCACAGGGCTCCACAGCCCAGGATGACACAGTTAATGATGATGGGCGAAACACACATATTCGGTATGCCTATACATCCACAGAATGCCGGGTCGCTCCAGCCTACGTGCAGGTGCAATGACCAGCAGTGGAACCACTCGCCCGTAGGATCCGTTCGGACAACCGGATTGTTCCCAACGTACGTGTACAGGTTCGGCCCATCCACCATCCCGGCGGGATCCCTCTGCACGAATCGCCCGATTTCAGGCAGGTAGGATCGCGCCCTGTAATAGTACATCCCCTCGGCGTCCCCGTTCTCTCGGGCCGTGAAGCCATACGTGTTGTTCAGACCCGACTTCTCACGGAAGTCTCCGAAGACCTCGTATCGATATCTTGCCGCCTGGGCTGCGGTAAGGTTCGTCAGAGCGGTAATCGAGCCGAGGGCGTCGGAGTGGTAGAGGTAGGTCCCGGTGTCATCCTCGAGGCCCAGAGGCTCGTCCACCCCGGGACCGTGGACAAGAGCAGCGATGAGTTCGCCGGGGTTGGCGGAATACTCCCCGAGGACATTTCCTAGTCCGCTCGACCCGAGGAAGTCATAGAGGAATAAGGTTGCAGTCCCATCAACCGATCGGGAGATGCGGTACCCCCGGGCCGAGTAGGTGTAACTGATCTGTGTTGGAATCGAAGCGTTTACAGCAATCAGGCGGTTCTCGTGGTCGTAACTATGGGAATAGCTGACCGAACCGTCTGACCGTTCCATCAGGTTCCCGTTGTTGTCGTTCTGGTAGTTCCAACCATCGGAGGACGATAAGAGTCGGTCGTCTTCGTCGTAGGTATACGTGGTGATGACGCCGCCTTCGTTCTTCTCGAGACGATTGCCCGCTCCGTCGTAGACGTACGCGACGACGCTCCCGCCGGAATAGTTCACCTGAACGAGACGGTAAAGATCGTCGTAGGTGTAAGTCGTCTTCGAGCCGTCTGCCTCTTCCATAGAGAGGCGATTGGCCGCATTATCGTAGGTGTAGGAGAAGCTTTCCAGAGTCGTGCCGTTGGCCCACTTTGTCTCCAACGTGGTGAGGCGATCCGCGTCGTCGTAAGTCCAGTTAGAGACCACCCCGTTGGGATGCCGGAGCTGGACCTTCCGATGATCCGCGTCGTAAACGTAGGTCCAGATTCGTCCGTCCTCAATCAGGTTGACTGGGAGGCCGTCACCGTCATAGGCGAAATCGATTCTGTGGCCCTCCGGTCGCACAATCCCAATGCGATTTGCCTCCGCGTCGTACTCGTGAAGGACCGTCTTGGTGAAGGGCCCGAAGTCGAACGATACGTTCGTCACACGGTTAAGAGGGTCGAAGACTTGCGTCCGGACGTAACCATAGCCGGTGATTTCGGTGGGGTTCCCGACCTCGTCGTAGGTCGTCTTGAGAACCGTCCCGTTCAGATAATCCGTGCTGACGAGGCGGTTCAGCTCGTCGTAAGAGTAAGCAGTGGCGTTGCCGTTGGCGTCCGTTCGTTGAACTCGATTCCCAGCGAAATCATATTTGTGGAGGGTGGAGTTTCCTGAAGGCGAAGTCTCGCTAACGAGGCGATTGAAGGCGTCGAACACGTACTCGGTCGTGTGGTTGTTGGGATCCGTCACAGAGATGAGGTTGGCCTCGAGGTCGTAGCGGTTGGTGACGACCGTAGAACAATTGCAGCCGACGGCGCTCAGCACCTTGTCGACCGTTCCAAGCGTGACGTTGATCAGGTATTGGCTGGAGACATTCTTCTGATCGATTGTCTCGATCATATCCCCTCGCACATTGTAGAAGCGCCTCGTCGTGTTTCCCAGATCGTCGGTGATGCTCAAAACGCGATCTTCCGCATCATAGGTTGTCATAGTCGCGTGGCCCAGGGCGGAAGTCAGGTTGGTACGACGCCCGACGGCATCGTACTCGTAGGAGGCCGTGTGATTCTCAGGATCCATCTGACTGACAAGCCGGCCGTGCTGATCATATTCGAAGCCAGTGGTGAAGCCTCTTCGATCGGTTCGCTGGATGACGAAGCCGTCGTCGTCATAGGTGTTGGCGGTCGTGTTTCCCGTGGCATCAGTGATGTTCACAACATTTCCCCGGTCGTCGTACTCAGAGACCGTCGTGAAACTTCGGGCGTCAGTCTGGTTCATCAAGAGGGAGATGTAGCTGGTCCCTTTGTCGACGTGGGTCCAGCCCCACGCTGTCACGTTTCCAAGGGGGTCCGTCCTCGAAAGAAGGTGTCCGTGGTCGTCGTAGGTGAAGTTCCATGCGTTCCCGCGGCCGTCCACGATCTGGACCGCATTGAAATCGGCGTCCCAGGAGTAGCGGATCCTCTCGTTTTGGCGGGATACGCCGCAGGAAGGTCCGAGAATCTGGTCTTGAGGCCCAACTACGTCCGTCGGATTGAAATTTGCACCGAGAGTGACGGTCGTGACGAAGCCGCGGGCGTTGGTCACCGTCACCGTAGTCGTGTCCACGTAATCCAGGGCGAGCGCCCTGAAGCCCCACTCATCCTGTCCCCCGGACACATTGTGCCTGTAGTGCCACACCTCTGCGACACGACCCGAGGCGTAGCTCACGGCCACCCGCTTCCCCACGGGGTCGAGGGAGGAGGTCAGCCGGTTGTCGGCATCGTAAGCGAACTGGTCGGCGTTTCCGAGAGGGTCCGTGTACCGGACTAGGTTGGACCCGGAGTAGGAGAAGGAGATCTTCCGCCCGGTCGGGTCTTCCACGGTGAGGATGCGCCCGTCCGCATCGTGGGAGAAGTTCAAGAAGAGCCCGCTGTCGTCTTCCACATGGGCCAGCCGCCCGTGCTGGTAGCTTAGTGTGAGGCTGTTCCCATTCTTATCGACAATCTGCAGGAGACGACCGGTAGTGTTGAAGAGGTAGCGCGAACCGTCGTCGTGCCAGAGGGTGAAGGCGTTGTCGGAAGCCTTCACGAGCTTGGAGTGTATTCCAGGGGGATGCGCATAGAGTCCTCCCCCCTGGGGGGAAAAGGTGTGAAGGGAACCGTCCTCGTCCATCCAGGTGACGTTCCCGCCCGCGTCCTCCGCCAGGCGCGTGTTGTAGTTATGGGTCCAGCCCCAACCCAGAGGCCCGGAGTAGTTATGGAGGCCGCTGTTGTAGCTTCGCGTGAAGGCGAGAGTGAAGCCCCTGGCCTGGAGCGAGATGTCCCTGAACGCGAGGAAGAGGTTGCCGTTGGCGGTGTTCACCATCCCGTCGGCGTAGTAGTACCACGCTTCGGAGCCCAGGTTCCCCCGGAACACTTCGGCGTCACCAGGCAGGCCGGAGCCATCGTCGTCGGCGTACAGGTAGGCTTCGAACTCCCGCACCCGGGGCGGTTCGATGTCGCATTCCTCGATGTCGTCCTCGTCCTTGTCGTCCTCGTCGTCGCAGACCAGGATGTAGCCCGTGAACGCCACCTTCATCCCCTGGGCCGGCACCTCGACGAAGCTCCACCGCCAGTCCAGGTCCACGTTGCCGCTGACGGAACGGATTTCCTCCTCGGGGGTGTACGAGCCGTCGCCGTCCAAGTCGAGGTAGAGGTCGAAAGCTGGGGGGGCGTTAGAGGCGAAGTGGAGGTGAATCACGCTGACGGTGCTCGGATCCGCAAACTGGACGGCAAGCCAGCCCAGGTCCTTGCCGCCATTCCACCAGGTTCCCATGTTTCCGTCGATGGCCTTGTCGGGCTTGCCGTTCCCCTACTGGCCTCTCCCGCTGGACGAAGAGGCGGTCGCGCTGCCACCGTTCAAGGCCAAGGCGTAGTTGTATTCGTCGGCCGAGGACGGCGGGTCCGCCCGGGCGGTGCCGACGTAGTAGCCGACGGCCAGGAGAAGGAGAGCGGCGCTAACGACCACGATAGCCTTGCGAATCATTGCGTCCTTCCCCCCATAATCGGACACCAATAGAACGACCCGTACTTATTGCTTTTCTTGAGAATGGGATGACATTCGGATTCGCTGACATATCTGGGTACGACGTGGGGGAATCCTATCAATTGAGGACTTTAATCTGAGTGAGTGGCTCAAGGTAGGCCAAGCAAAATTCTCGACACGTGGGCTCGTAGGGTAGTGGGGCTAAGCCCTGTTACGGCCGTCAACGTCCGCAGTATTAGCACTTGACAGATAAGCTCTATTTAAGATGCGTCCAGTTGACGTCCGTATCCTTCTGACCCTAGCGACTTCCACGGCCATAGCGGTTCTTTCCGTGGTGAGAAAAATCATTCCCTGCCCACCTGAGCACCACAGAACCATTAAGCCTGGCCACCGGCCATGGCGTCCAGGAAGCCCTGGAAGTTCTTGAGCCAGATACAGAGCCCCACGGCGAGTTCGGGGAGGACGCTCTTGACGGGGTCCGCAGCCTCTTGGAAGTTGACAGAAGTCGTCGTAATCGACTCGTGAGGCCACTTTCTCTGTTTCCATCCCAAGGGCACTCGCGGTGAAGCTCACCCCGAAGACCGTCGTCCGGGTCCGTTCCGAGCTCGCATCCGCAAGGAGGGCGTTCCAGGTCGTGAAGTAGAATGCTTCGGCGATACCGAAGAGGATCGCGAAGACGAGCACTCCCAACAAGGAATCAGCAAAGCCTAGGAGGAACAGGGAGAGGGAGGCCGAGAGACCGCCGAGAATGAGAAACCCGGCGTCGGCCGAAACGGTCGGCCATCAGCCCAACCGGAACCATGAGTGCGACGGCCGTAACCCCGGTGGCTGTCAGCACCACCCCGATGAGCGTTGTCTCTGTCTCGAAGACAGGGAGTCGCTGGAGGTAGACCGGGAGAGAGACGAGAAGGAACCCGATGGGGACACTGACAATGATGCCACCGAAGATGAGGAGCGTGGTGTTCCAGTTGAAAGCCGCCCGAAAACGGCCTTGGTCTCCCCCCTCCCTCCCCTCCATCCCGTCACCTGTTCGCCTTCCCAGACTCGTGGCTTAGATGAGGTTTGGGCCAGAGGGGGCCAGAGCAATGGTTTAATAGCCGTCCTCTTGTTTTCACGGCCGCGGGGGAGTGTAGCATGGCGGAGGCTAAGGATCGAATTTGGGTAGACGCATGGCCAGAGGGCGTCCCGGAGACGCTGACGTACGAGGAGATGCCGTTGTATCGGCTCCTTCAGGACACGGCAGCCCGTGTCCCGGACAACACCGCGACGATTTTCTTCAACCGTGAGATGACCTACGGGGAGCTGGATGCCCTATCTGACAAGATGGCCGTCCGACTCCAGGAGCTCGGCGTGCAGAAGGGGGACCGCGTGGCTCTCTTCCTTCCCAACTGCCCGCAGTTTCTCATCTCGCACTTCGGCATCCTGAAGGCGGGAGGCGTCACGGTCCCCTTCAACCCGACCTACGTCGAGCGGGAGATCAAAGCCCAGCTCGACGACTGCGGCGCGAAGATCATGATCGCCTTGGACCTGGTCTAC
>JAZGDV010000113.1:0-2646 GCA_036478175.1 Thermoplasmata archaeon | reverse complement strand
CCACAACCACGTCCACGCCTCGCTTCCCCGAGAGCTCCCAGGCCACTCGCTCGAAGGGCTCTTCGGTGTAGTTAATCACCTCGTCCGCCCCGAGTTGGCGGGCCCGATCCAACTTCTCTTGCGTGCTTGACGTGGCAATCACTCGCGCCCCGGCGTGTTTTGCGATCTGGATGGCCGCGCTCGAGACCCCTCCGCCGGCCCCGAGGACGAGGACCAGTTCCCCGGGCTGGACGGCAGCCCGGGTCATGAGAAGCCGCCAGGCGGTCATGAAGGTCGTCGGAGCGGCCGCCGATGGCTCCAAAGGGACCCCGTCTGGCAAGGGCAACAGGTTCTCCCCGGGCACCTTCACCAGCTCGGCGTAGGTGCCGTCCATGTGTTCGCCCAAGATCTGGTACTCCATGCACAGGACCTCGTCCCCCCGGCGACAGGCGTCGCAGGTCCCGCAGGTGAGGCTCGGATCGATGACCACCCGCTCCCCCACGGCGGCCGCCTGGACCTCCTTGCCCACGGCCTCCACCACCCCTGCGCCATCGGCGCCGAGGATGTGCGGGAACTTGAGGCGGAGGCCGGGCCATCCCTCCCGGACGAACACGTCAACTCGATTGAGCGCGGAGGCCTGAAGGCGGACGAGCGCCTCGTCGTCGGCCATCTCGGGATCGGGCAGGTCCCGGTAGTCCAGGACCTCAGGCCCGCCGTGCCGATCGATGGCGACGGCCTTCACGTCCCGTCCATCGGCTGCTCCATTAACCCTTTTCCGGGTCTCGCCTCTGAGGCACGGGGTCGTTCCTGCCGGTCGATCGCAACCCTCCCGAAATCCTGCCGCTATCCTATCGGTTAAGTAAGCCCCGGCGCCTCGAACTATGAGGTGAGAACACGACAAAGCGCGCTCTCCTGACCATTGATATGACCAACGACTTCACGCTTACGAGCTACAACGCGACCCTGGCTTTCGATGGGGCGTTGGCGATCGTTCCCCAGATTCGACGGCTGCAGGACGCCTTCCTCGACGCAGACCTCCCCGTGATCTACAGTACGGACCGGCACCTGCCGACCGACTTTGAACTCAAGAAATGGGGACCGCACTCCATGAAGGGATCCGACGGATCCAAGATCGTGGAGGGGCTGCGGACGGACGGCGTTCATACCCTCGAACGGGAGTGGAGACCCGACGATGTCGAAAAGGTTGATGCGGAACACCGATTGTGGGAGGTAGAGAAGGGAACCTACAGCCTCTTCACCGACAACGGAGGCCGCCCCACGGCCATGGACACCGTCTTGGAAAACCTGGGCTTCGAGGCCGGGGACGAACTCTTCATCACGGGCGTTCACACGAATTGTTGTGACAAGCACGCGGCGATGGATGCCTTCTTTCGAGGGTACGTCCCTGTGACGATTCGCGACGCGACCGCCGGCTTTCCGGACCCGGACGGTGACCTGGGCATGGGTCCGGAGGAGGCCCTCAACTACGCCCGGTTCTGGTACGACGCCCAAATCCGGACCGTGGACGAGGTCTTGAAGGGTCTGGCCTAGTCGTCGCCGCTTGCGGGCCGCTTTCCGGCTTCTGCGGTGGCCCCGGCCGGTCTCACCCCGCCCTCCTCGTCCTCCGCCACGAGATAGAATATGTCCGATCGGAGATCCCGCAGGTGAGGGGACCGGGCGATCAATCCGTTCTCGACGAGAATGGCGACCGCATGGCGCACCGTGCGGGGCGGGAGGAGCGTCTTGGCCGCGATGTCCCGAGCCGTCATCGGACCCTCGTATTCGATGGCCTTGAGGACCAGCTTCGCGCTGGGTGGCATCTTCATCAGCTCCTCCGTGGAGCGCACACGTCGCAGGGCCTCCAGTCGGCCGGTGGAACCGCCGTTCATCCGAATCAGCTGCCCCACGTGGCCGCCTTGAATTTCGACCCTTTCCTCGACGCGCTGCCGCCGCAGACCGTCGATGACGACCTCGCAATCGGATCGGGCGCTAATGTCGGTGAACTCTAGGATCGACTGGTCCGACACGACAAGGGGCCGCCGGGAGATGTCCATGGAGTTGACGGACACCACCACGAAGACAGGGGACTGGGGCAGGACCAGGGGACCCCCTGCGGAGAGGGCGTAGGCGGAGGACCCGGTCGGGGTCGCGACGAGAACGCCATCGCTGTAATCCCGATAGACCTCCTCCCCGTCGATGGTGAGTTTGTACTCCATGAGCGTGGCGGTCTTCGCCGGGAAGACAGCGACCTCGTTCAGGGCGGCGGGCATGAGCGTCTCGTCGACGGTCGCGGAGAGGCGCTGGCAGGCCTCGAGGCCGTATTCCCCTTGCCCCACCCGCCGGAGTCCCTCCTCCAATGCGTCGAGCGAAATGTCGGTCAGGAAAGCGGAACCGGTGGCGTCGTTCACCCCCAGGATGGGCACCTCCGCATCCCCGTACTCTTGGAAGGCCTTCAGGACGTCCCGATCACTGCCCAGGACGAGGATGAAGTCCGCCTCCCCCAGGTCCCCACGGTCCGCCGGGAGGGAACCCGTCTGAATGCGCAGGTCCTTCAGGACCTCGCGGACGTGCCCCTCGATGTTCCGGGAACCCGTCCCTGCAGAGGGACCGCCGGGAAAGGGAGTCAGAAGGACTCGCACGCACCTGACTACGAGCGCCGGGATAATA
>JAZGDV010000112.1:0-2850 GCA_036478175.1 Thermoplasmata archaeon | reverse complement strand
AGGGCATCGACGTTCAGGAGAACCTTGACCAGCAAGAGCACGTGGTCGCGACGGGCGGCGAGGTCGAAGCTCAGCCCGCGGCTCCAGTGCTGCTCGCTGACGAAGAAGCCGGTGTGGGAGAGGAGATCGCGCGCCTCCGTGAGAAGTTGGGCCCGGTCCACGGTTTGACTATAAATAACCTTCTATATAAAGGAAGCCAGACCGCTATCGGGCGTGTCCTCCGTACCGGCAGGACGCCTCAAACGTTCGCGGACGGACTTATACTCCGGCGACCTTGTTCGCCTGCATGTCCGGACGGCTCCTCGAAGGGAAGGTTGTCGTGGCCGATGAGGGCGACGGGAGCCGCCTGTACAACCGCGGCTACTTTGGGAATCCCCTCCCGGGCGGCGGGGTGGAACTCGACCTCGTGGAGGCGGCGTACCTCAGCGAGACGGGGAAGCTCGACGTCACTCGGGCCGGCCGGAAGCTGGGAATCAAGAACCTCTTCCGGCAGGGGAATGCCGTCCTCCCGAATTTCGAAATCCGGTACCTGGTGTACCGGGATCTTCGACAGCGGGGGTACGTCGTCAAGGCGGGTGTGCCCCCCTTGGACTTCCGGGTCTTTCCGCGTGGGGCCGGACCGGACAAGGCCCCCACGCGGTACTGGGTCCTCGCCCTCTCGGAGCGTAGCACCTTTGATCTGGGAGAACTCGAGGCTCACCTCGAGCGCGTGGCCCGGGTCCGCAAGGAACTCGTCGTTGCGATCGTGGACGAGGAGAGTGACATCACCTACTACCGCGTCTCCAACGCCTCGCCCCGGGGACAGATGCAGGACGACCTGTCAGGGATTGAGGCCGAGGCGCTGTTCCTGAATGACCGGTCGCTGGTCACGGACCCCGGGAGTGCGCGAGAGCTCTACGAGAGGGGGTTCTACGGAAAGATGCTGGGTGAGCGCCTTCAGCTGTCCCTCCTGGAGACCCTGTACTTGGCCCAGCGCGGGGCCCTCGTCGTGCGAAGGGCCCAGACGGGTCGAAAGGTGGGGCTCGTCACGCTCCTGCGAGAGGCCGTCCGGATTCAGCCCGACTTCCGACTGCGACTGCGGGTCTACGAGGACTTGAAGGAGCGGGGCATGCTGGTCAAGACCGGCTTCAAGTACGGGGCCCACTTCCGCGGCTACGAGGGGGACCCCGATTCGACCCACGCCAAGTACCTCATTCACGCCCTTCCCGAGGGCTATACCGGGACCTGGCCGGAGGTGAGCCGAGCCGTTCGCCTCGCCCACGGCGTTCGGAAGGAGATTCTCCTTGGCCGCACGGGGGAAAAGGTGGCCTACCTCCGGCTCCAGCGCATGCGGCCGTGAGGGATTATGCCGCAGCCAGCCATCGCCTGCCCATGGCCTCTTGGTCCCCGCTTCAGGCCGGAACCTTCTCCCTCGTCGCCCGCGATGGGGAGACGCGAGACCTGGGTGTGGTCACCCAGTCCAAATTCATCGCGGTCGGTGCGGTGGCCACCCAGGCCCAGGCCGACGTCTCCTTCGGTCCCAAGGGCTTGGACCGCATGGGGCGCCGCGATGCCTCGGCCGACGTCGTTGCCACTCGGACCGAAGAGGACCGGCAGGCTCCGATCCGGCTGGTCGGAATGGTGGATGCCCGGGCTCGGGTGGCCGCGTTCTCAGGGCACGACGGCTTTCTCTGGCGATCCGTCTACCGATATATGCAGGCGCAGCCGCCCAAGGACTAGGCGGCCTGGTAGACGACACGCCCGCCGAAGATCGTGACGTGGACGGGAATGGTTTGGATGGAATCGGGGCGCTCCCTCGGGTCCTTCTCCAAGACGACGAGATCGGCCAGTTTTCCCGGTTCGAGGGACCCCTTGAGCGCCTCCTCCCCGCTGGCGTAGGCCGATCCCAAGGTGTAGGCGCGCAAGGCCTCTTCCACGGTCAATCGCTGGGCCTCGAAGGGGGCGTTGACGGCCCAGTGCACGCCATAGAGGGGTGAGAGGGGCATGTTGTCCGAGCCGAAGGCGAGCGGAATGCCCATGTCGAGGATGCGGCGGAAGGGGTTGTTCCCTTCCAAACGCTCCGGCCCGAGTCGGTCCTCGTACATCCCCCCCGGCCGACTCCACTGGCCGACGAAATTGGGCTGCATGGACGCGACGAGGCCGAGCCGTCGGGCCTCTCTCAAGTCCTCCTCCGTTGGGAGTTCGAGGTGTTCGATTCGGTGGCGGAACCCCTCGCCTCCCTCCCCGGCGAGATGGTGAATCGCCACACGGATGCCCCGGTCACCGATGGCGTGCAGGGCGAGCTGGAACCCCCCCGCGCTCGCATCCTCAACGAGGGCGGCTGCCGCCTCTTCCGAGTAGATGAGCATGCCGCGATTCCCGGGTTCGTCGGCGAAGTCCTCCGTCAACGCGGCGGTCCGCGCCCCCAGGGAGCCATCGAAGAAGGCCTTCAGTGGCCCCAGCCGAAGGATCCCCCCGCCGATCCCGGTCCCGAGGCCACCCTCCAGGAGAGTGGGAAGGCCCTCCGCCCGGGGCATGAGGTTCACGCGCAGCGTGAGTTCGCCCACCCGTCGGAGCGCCCGGTAGGACGAAATGCCGTACGGGCTGACCGTCTCTGAGACGGACGTAATGCCGAGGCGATGGGCATCTCCAATCATCGCCTGGAGGCCTTCCTGCATCGTGACGGCATCGGGGCGTGTCGCCTCGCGGAGGACCTCCATGGCGTCTTCCTTGAGCACGCCCGTGAGGACGCCCGCGGCGTCCCGCTCCGCGCCTTCCACGCCTTCGAGGGACAGACGCCGAAGGCCCTCCGAATTCGCCACGGCCATGTGGGTGTCGACGCGCGATAGAACCACTGCGTGATCGGGGACC
>JAZGDV010000111.1:0-3150 GCA_036478175.1 Thermoplasmata archaeon | reverse complement strand
TCCCTGGGAGGCTACGCGGACATCTTCTACCGCAACGTCCGCGCCTCCGGGGTGGTCCCCCAGATTTCGGTGATCCTAGGCCCGGCCGCAGGGGGCGCCGTCTACTCCCCCGCCCTGACCGACTTCGTCATCATGGTCGGGAAGACGAGCTACATGTTCGTGACCGGACCCGACGTGGTCAAGGCGGTCACGGGTGAGGACGTCAGTCTCCAGGAGCTGGGAGGCGCGGCCACGCACAACGAGCGGAGCGGCGTCGCCCACTTCGCCGCGGAGAACGAGGACGAGGCGCTGTACACGGTGCGCCGCCTCCTCTCCTTCCTCCCTCCCAACAACATGGAGGATCCCCCCGTGTTGGACACGGACGATCCACCGGATCGAAGGGACGCGGACCTGACCGCGGTCCTGCCCGACGATCCGGAGAAGCCCTACGACATGCGGGACGTCATCCTCAAGCTCGTGGACGCGGGGGACTTCCTGGAGGTGCAGGAACTCTGGGCCAAGAACATCGTCGTCGGCTTCGCCCGGATGGACGGACACCCCGTGGGGGTCATCGGGAACCAGCCCCAGGTCCTCGCCGGCACGTTGGACATCGATTCCTCCGTCAAGGCCGCCCGCTTCATCCGCTTCTGCGACTGCTTCAACATCCCACTCCTGACCTTCGTGGATGTCCCCGGCTTCCTCCCGGGGACCGCCCAGGAGTTCGGCGGCATCATCCGCAACGGGGCGAAACTGCTCTACGCCTACTCCGAAGCGACGGTACCCAAGGTCACGGTGATCACCCGCAAGGCCTACGGCGGGGCCTACGACGTCATGTGTTCGAAACACATCGGGGGGGACTACAACGTCGCCTGGCCGACCGCGGAGCTTGCGGTGATGGGGCCCGAGGGGGCCGTCGAGATCATCTTCCGGCGGGAGATCGCCGCCGCGAAGGATCCGGTGGCCCGAGGGCGGGAACTGGTTGCGGAGTACAAGGAGAAGTTCGCGAACCCCTACGTCGCCGCGGAAGTCGGCTACCTGGATGACGTGATTGAGCCCCAGGACACCCGTCCCTACGTCATCCGAGCCCTCCAAACCCTCCTCGACAAGCGGGAGGCCGCGCCGTTCCGCAAACACGGCAACATCCCCCTCTAGGATTCGTCAATCAACGAATCGGCCTTCGACGCCACGTCGACTATAAATAAGGAAGCCGACTCAGGCGTGCGCGATGTTCCGCAAGGTCCTGGTCGCGAATCGGGGAGAGATCGCCCTGCGCGTCATGCGGACGTGCCGGGAGCTGGGCGTCGCGACGGTCGCTCTCTACTCCCGAATCGATGCGGCCTCGCCTCATCGGTTCTACGCCGACGAAGCGTACGAGGTCCCCGCCGAGGATCCCCTCCGTGCCTATCTCGACATCGAGGCGATCGTGGCCATCGCCCGCCGGGCGGAGGCGGAGGCCATCCACCCCGGATACGGCTTTCTGTCGGAGAACCCATCCTTCGTCCGCGCCTGCGATGAAGCGGGCGTCGTCTTCGTCGGTCCCCCCGCCGAGGCCATGGAGGTGGCGGGGGACAAGCTACGTTCCAAGGCCGTCCTGAAGGAAGCGGGCCTTCCCCTCTCTCCGGGCTCCGACCGTCCGCTCGCCTCTCCCGACGAGGCCGCGGAGGCCGCCGAAGCGGTGGGGTATCCGGTCATCCTGAAGGTGGCCGGAGGCGGGGGCGGCATCGGGATGGTCGTCGTGGAGAAGGCGAAGGACCTGGCTCCGGCGCTGGAACACGCGCAATCCCTCGCCCGGTCTGCCTTCGATGTCTCCGACATCTTCCTCGAGCGATACCACCGTCCGGCCCGACACATCGAGTTTCAGATTCTCTCCGACGGGAAACGTACGGTCCACCTGGGCGAGCGGGAGTGTTCCATCCAGCGCCGCTATCAGAAGCTGATTGAGGAGGCACCTTCCCCTGTCGTCGGGGACCAGGTACGCGAAGAGATGGGGGCCCTCTCCGTCCGAGCGGCCGAGGCCTTGGGGTATGCGAACGCGGGGACCATTGAGTACCTGTACTCGGAGGGAAACTTCTACTTCAACGAGGTGAACGCCCGACTCCAGGTGGAGCATCCTGTCACGGAGTGGCTGACGGGGATCGACCTCGTGGCGGAGCAGCTTTCCCTGGCTGCCGGAGAGCCCCTCTCCCTCGAGCCCGAGGACGTCGCCCTCCGAGGGTGGGCCTTGGAGTGCCGCATCAACGCGGAGGACCCGTATCGGGGGTTCCTCCCGTCGCCGGGACGCGTCACCCACGTAGGACTCCCTTCGGGTCCGGGGGTTCGCGTCGATACGGCCCTGCAGGTAGGAACCGAGGTGACCGCAGCCTACGATCCCCTCGTCGCCAAGATCATCACCTACGGGGCGGACCGGGAACGGGTCATGCAGCGCATGAGTCGAGCCCTGGGGGAGACCGTCCTCCAGGGGATTGCGACGAACATACCCTTCCATCAAGCCGTGCTCCGGGACGAGGCCTTCCGGAGCGGAGACCTCTCCATCCGCTTCATCGAGGAACGGGGGATCATCCGGTCCTTGGAAGAGGCGCGGCAGAGGGAGGAACGGGGGAGGCGAGCCCTCGTGGCCGCTCTCGCGGCCGCCGCAGTGGCCTCGAAAGGCACGATCCCCCGTCGGATGGAGGCCTTCCCCATCCGATCCCGTTCCCCCAAGGCATGGACACGAACCGGGCGCGAGGAACAGCATCGGGGACGCAACCATGACGTTACGCTTCGACGTGGTCTTTGAGGGGGAGTCGTACCGGGTGGAGGTCGGCGAGGATCTCCGGGTGCGGATCGAGGGGGAGGAGTTCGCGCCCCGAGTCGAGACCCAAGATGGGGGCTACCGGGTCTCCCTGGGTCGCAGCCTTTACCGGTTTCGACTCGACGGACGGAGCCTCTTCCTGAACGGGACCCCGCTCGACGTGGCCTTTCGTGGCTACCTCCCTTCGTCTGCCCGTGCGCGACGATCCGTCTCGGAGGGGATGACCGCAACGCCCGTTCGCGCTCCCATGCCCGGTCGAGTCATCGCCCTGCTCGTCCACGAAGGGGCGCAGGTGAAGAGGGGCACGCCCCTCCTCATCCTCGAGGCGATGAAGATGCAGAACGAGATTCCCTCCCCCACCGACGGGGAGGTCCAGGAGA
>JAZGDV010000110.1:0-4812 GCA_036478175.1 Thermoplasmata archaeon | reverse complement strand
GTAACCGACGATGAGTGGGAGCCCGATGGTCGCCTCGACATACACCTGCGCGGTCCGCGCCTCAGGCTGAATCTTGCCCCAGGACTTGGACTCGTCGAAGGTGGCGCCCGAGAGGCCGCCCCAGTAGGGGACGTCCATCGTCAGCTGGACGGCGTAGTCGAACCCCCCCAGCTCGTGACCCAGCGTCTCCGCGGTGACCTCGGCCTGCTGGATGTAGTTCTTGGGGACCCCGCCTCCGATCAGGAACTCGGCCCGGGCGGAGGACTTCCAAAGGATCTGGGCGATCTCGTAGTTGTCCCGGACGAGGTCGATCCGCATGGGCTCCTCCCCGCGTTCCGCCCTGCGGGTGAGATGGCTGACCAGGCCGATCCCGATGCCGCTGTCGTGGTAGGTGGGGACGAAGTAGGGGACCCCGTGGGTGTAGGCCGCGCGGACGATGGACGTCTCATCGTCGAGCCGCTCCCCCAGGATCGCCATGAACTCCCGCGTGGAGTACGCCCGAGGCTCTAGGCCGTCCGCCACTTCGGCCATCATCGCGTCGATGTCCCGGAACACCTCTTCGTCAGCCAGGCTGTCGTAGATTCGATTGATGAAGTGCCTTCGAAGCTCGACGTCGTCCATGGCGGGGTGTCCCCGATAGTGATGATGGCCGAGCCCTTCGTAGAAGTCGTGGTAGGCGACGGCCCCCGTGGTCACGAGGACGTCCACGAGCCCGTTCCGGATCATGTCGCTGATGACTTTCCGCATCCCCCCCGCAACCATGGCCCCCGCCACACCCAGGAACATCGTGGGCCGCGCCTGGTCTGCCAGCGCCTCCTCAAGGATGGCGGCGGCGGTCCCCAGGGCTCGACTCTGAAAGGCACCCTCGCGGAACTGCCCGACCAACTCCGCTATTGTGGTCGCCCGCTTCAGGTCCACCTGGTGCAGTCGCTGGCTCAGAAGCGCGTCCCTTTCCGCCATCCTTCCACCGCCCCGCGTTAGCTGCCCCAGGTATGAGAAGATTTCGTGCGGTTCGCGCCTGGTCCGGCCGGCCTGCGCGGGGGGAGGGGGGTGAGACCGGGCCGCATTCGGCGAATCTCAGGCCAACCTTTATTACGCGACCGCAGCATGAATTGCTCGAGGATTCATGCAGGCCAAGCCCACCTTCGAAGTGACAGAACCGGCCGCGGCCAAGCTCAAGGAGTTGGCGGAGAAGCAGGGCCTGGATTCCCCCCGGATCCGCGTCAAGGTGGTCAGCGGCGGCTGCTCCGGGATGTCGTACAAAGTGGACTTCGCGGGGGGGGCCGAGGAGAAGGACATCGTCTGGGAGACGCGAGGGGTGGAGATCTTGCTCGACCCGATGTCCGCCCTCTATGTCATGAATTCGAAGATGGAGTACTCGGAGGGCCTCATGGGATCCGGGTTCAAGATCAAGAACCCGAACGCCGAGGGCACATGCGCGTGTGGCGAGTCCTTCTATGTCTGAGGGGAACCCGATGAAGGAGGTACTGGATCTCTCGGAACTCTTGGGCCTCGTGCGGCTGGACGACTTCGAGGCGCAGCTGGAGAAGGTGGACTTCGCCCGTTACGAGGGGAAGAAGGTGCAGATGCGGGGGTGTGTCCCCGTCTGGGCCCATCTGGCCGTGGCCGCCAAGCTCATGGAGCGGGTGGACGAGCTGGAGTTTCTTGTGGACGACGGCAAGCAAGGGAGACCCATCCACATCTACGCTAAGGCGTGAGGCCCCCTCTTCAAAAGTGATAATTTAGTCCCCGCCCTTATTACCCTCTAGCGACACGTCTTTCTGCCGTGGACTGGAACCCAGGCACCGCCATGTTCTAGAGGTGCTTCCCCTTGATTTCGAACGAGGAACAGGGCCAAGAATCGCAGGCCCTGTGCATCGTGTGCGGTAGCGGCTTACGGTCGGACGGTCAGTGCTCTTCCTGCGGCGCCCTGCATGAGACCGTCGACGGCAAGCTTCAGGTCAAGTCCGATTCCAGCGGGGGAAATCCTCCCCCTAACGTTTCGCCGGACCAATCGGCCAAGGAGGCCCTTGTCGCCTGGCTGAAGGGGGAGGAGGGCGAGCTCAACACCTGGATCGACCGCGGATCCTCGCCGGCACCCCAGGACGCAACGACGACCCTGGAAGGATCGCCATCCGAGCAGTCATCGGAACCCGAGGCGGACGCCCCCGCCGCCGAGGCGACCCCGAGTTCCCAGTCTGCTCCGGTCACCGTGACCCACGGTCCCGAGGCCCTCGAGCGTTGGCTGAGGGGGGACGAGAAGGCTCTGGACGACTGGCTCGCGCAGTCCGATCCCGTTCCGGAGGAGACGAAAGAGGAACCCGACCCCGGCGAGGATGAGGACCAGGACATCGACGAGCTGCGGGCGGAACTCGTGGCCATGAAACGGGCGGTGAAGGCCGAGCTCGCAAAGGTCAAAGGCGGTCGTGTCGACCCGCTGGCTTACCTGGAGGAGATTGCCAAGCTCAACCGGAAGCTCCAACGCGAGGTACGGCAACGGAAGGAACTCGAAAGCGAGTTCGACCACTTGAAGAAGTCCTCCGTGGCCGTGATGAAGTACGTCAAGACCCAGAAGGAGGAAGAGGGGCCCGAGGCCAAGCGACGCCTGGCCGAGGAGAAGGAAGCGCGGAGGATTCAGCAGATTGAGCTGGAGAAGGCAAACAACCTCGTGGAGCGGCTGAAGGCCGAGATCGGGGGCAAGATTGCCAAGCTGCCGAAGAACGCCAGGGGCCTGAAAGAGGCCGAGGTCCAGTTGGTGGAGCGAGAGGAGACCGTCGCGGCGAAGGAGAAGGAGCTCCAGGCCATAGAGGACGACCTCCGCACGGGGGCGACCCGGGTCTCCGATGCCGAACTGGAACGCCGGCTCAAGGCCGAGTTGGCCGAGAAGGAGCGGGAATACCTCGACCGAGAAACCGAGATGAAGAGGCAGGTCATTGACCTGGAGGGGGAGGTGGAGCGCCTGAAGATCGAGGCGAAGCTCAAAGCCGAGGTCATGGAGCTGACCGGCCGGGACGGGAAGGACGTAAGCGCCGAGTTCACCGAGAAGGCGCGAGAGCTTCAACTCAAGGAGCGAGATCTCATCCTCAAGGAGCAGGAGATGGGGCGCCTTCGGGAGGAGATGGCGATCCAGCAGGACGAGGTCACCAAGATCAAGGAACCCCTCGCCTACAAGGAAGAGGAACTCCTTCGGCGTGAGGAGGACCTGATCTATCGCGAGAAGCTCCTCGAGCAGGAAAAGAAGCGCGTCTCCACGGCCCGAAACCAGGCGGGCTCTGTGGAGGAGGCCAAGCTCAAGGAGCGACTGGAGACCCTGAAGGCCGAGATTTCCAGGAAGGAGGAGGAGGTCCGGGCGAAGGAGACCTACCTCAACGCGAAGATGGAGGAGCTCCGGATGCGGGAGCAGGGGCTCATCGAGGAGGACATCGAGGCGCGGGAGGAAGAGCGGGACCTCGAGTTCAAACAGGAGAAGGTCAAGACGGGAACCCCGCGCCTGGACGACCTACTCCTGGGTGGCATTCCCTTCGGCTCCAACGTCTCCGTGTACGGGCCCCCCTTCATCGGGAAGGAGGTCTTGGTCAACGCCTTCATCGCCGAAGGCCTTAAGAAAGGCGTGCCGGCCATCTGGGTGACCACGGACAAGACGCCGGACGACATCCGGGATGAGATGCAGTCTGTGGTCCCCGGCTACGAGGAGTACGAGAACCTCGGCCTCGTCCACTACATCGACGCCTACTCCAAGGGGATGGGGGCCGCCACAGACGACGCCTTCGCCACCTACATCGACGATCCGACGGACCAAGCCGCCATCCTGGAGGCGGTCGACCAGGTAGCGGCGGAGGTCATGAAGGAGCACAAGAGCTACCGGCTCGCCTTCCGCACGATCTCCACCCTGATGGCCTATCTCGACCCGGCCTCCACCTTCCGGTTCCTGCAACCCTTCGCCGGCCGGAGGAAGAGGGACAAGGCGGTGAGCTTGTACGTCATCGAGAAGGGGATGCACGGGGAGCAGGACATCCAGATGCTGGGCAGCCTGATGGACGGGATGGTCGACTTCAAGGTCGAGCAGCTCAAGACCTACCTGAGCGTGAAGGGGATCTCCGATGCGCAGTCTCGGGCTTGGATTCAGTATATGTATTCCAAGCAAGGCCTCAGTATCGGGTCCTTCACGCTGGACCACATCCGATAGCCTCCCGGAGACGCCGCCCACCGGCCCCGCTACGCCACTTCCATCCCGCTCGACTGCTTCCCTCCGCGCTTCAGCTTGATCATGGGCAACGGAATGGGCGGGGGGAGTCGCAGGTCCTTCGCGATGACGACGGCCTCTTGGATGCAGTAGGACATGATGGCGGTGTGAATCTCACTCGCCACAGCCTCCGGCATGTTGCCTGTTTTCTCCCAAGCCTCAGGCAGCGATGCCTCGCCTTCGAAGCGGAGGCTACCCTCGATCTGAATCATGCCTACGCCGCCGTAGTTCACGGTAAAGCGAAAGTCCACCGCCGAGGCCTCGTCCACCGGATGAACTCGTGTCACGGTGCTGTTGTGGTCCACCCGCACGTTCTTGAGCCGTTCCCCGGTCTTGGCGAATCGTTTCCCCTCAATGACGGTGAGCTCCATGCTCGTGACGGGCATTCCGGCTCTGGAGAGCAGGCTGGCCGTATAAGCATTCTAGTCCTCCCCCCGTGGTTTTTACCCCTGAGCGTGATTGCCTGGCGGAATGACCGTATACGTAGGGCTCGACGATACGGATTCCCCACGAACGATGTGCACCACCTTCGTGGCCACCGAGCTCATCGCTCGATTTCGCGCCCTCGG
>JAZGDV010000011.1:0-2019 GCA_036478175.1 Thermoplasmata archaeon | reverse complement strand
AGACGCTGGGCCTTGGTTCCAAAGTCTTGGACGGATTTCTCGAGGCTGCCTAGAATCGTCCCAAGCTCCTTCTCCTTGTTGGCGGCAGACCTCGTCAGGCCGCCTAGCTCCTTGCTCTCTTCCGCGAGGTTCCCCTCTTTCGCGGCCGCCTCTTCCTCTCGTGCCAAGAGTTTCTCATGGCGGGCATCCACCTGCCGTTCCCGGCCATCGATCTCCGCCATGGACTTCTCGTAGGACTTCTTGGTTTTCTGGAAGTCCTGATGCTCTCGGGCAAACTCGGACTCACGACGCGAGATCTCCTGTTCCCGTGCGTCGATGCCTTTCTGGAGCGTCTCGAGGTTGGCCTTCGCCTGAGCCAAGGCTTCGGAATCTCTCTGGATCTCGGCGGACTTCGCATTGAGCTCCTCCCGCTCCTTCCCCATCTCGATCTTGGCCTCGGCGACCTGGGATTCCTTCTCCTTCAGGTCGGCGACCTTGCCCTGGATCAGCTCCCAAACGTCTCCTTGCTCTTCGGCCACGGAGTCACCTTCCTTGGCGCTCTGACGGTCCCATCAAGACCGTTAAGAACGTTTGCCCCTCAGTCTCAGGGGTGAGAAGATGAGAGCCGGGACGGCTACATTTCCGAAGTCTCGAAGAGGGGACCGAGGATGGAGAGGCCGCCGTGGCTTACTTCGAGGAGGTGTTTCTCCACGCTGTGTCGAACGGCCCGCATCTTCTCGACCTGCAGATAGCGTACGAGCTTTCCGTTGATCCGATCGAGGCCGAGGTTGACAATGCCGTCCACCAGGAACCCCTCGTTCCCTAAGAGTTGGCTGTCCCCTCCGATGGCCCGCTCCATGATGATGAAGGAGAGGAGGTCCTGCTCTCGGAGCAGCTTGAAGAAGTAGAACATCCGCTTCCGCATGTGGTGGTGGTCGGCCATGAGGCTGTAGAGCGCGCCCAGCGAGTCCAGGGCAAACAGGGAAAACTTCCTTCCGTGGACCTTCCGGTAGTGGGCAATCATCTTCTCCAGGAACCCCAGGTAGTCCGCCTGGTCCTCCTCCTCCATGACCTTGTCGATGTCCCGGAGGTCGGTGAAGTCCGAGATCTGCAGGTTGAGAGAGATGTCCACGCCGAGGCTCTCCATGTTCCTCAGGTGGGAGGCAGCGGTCTCCTCCAGCGTGGTGTAGAGCCCAAACTCCCCCGTCTGTTTCAGGTAGCGGGACATCGAGGCGTAGCAGAAGGTGGACTTCAGCGCCCCCGCCGGTCCGGTCACGAGGATCACCTTGGGGGGCTCGATGTCGGTGTGGAAAACCCGGTCCAGGCCAGGGATGGACTTCCGATACATAGGCCCCGCGGTCTCTCTCCCGGGCTTCCGATGGACGCGATATAACCGTATCGTCTTCATTATCTGTCTTGATTGGACCTTATCATCTTTCGGAATCTCGGCGGCAGATTCTTAACCGCACATTTTCCTAGGAAGCGGGCACCCCCGAGGTGACCCTCGTTGGCGGATGGCGACTCGAACAAGTGCGGTCTCTGTGGCGCGAAGTTGGAGACCGGCTCCAATGTCTGCCCCAATTGCGGGGCGGACCTCTCCCTCCTTGATTTGGAGGACGGAGAGGGCCTGGACGCCATCCGACAGTCCGCCTCCCTCGACGACCTGCTGGCCACGATCCTCGACGAGCCCGGGATGGCCTCCTCGAAGAAGGAGGACGAGGGCAAGTCCATCGACGACCTGGATCTGGATCTGGAGATCCCGGACGAGCCCATCGAGAAGCCCAAGCTCAACCTGGAGGTCCTGGATGAAACAGCCAGCCCCGCAGACGGGGGGGCCGAGGCGACGGCCCCCGGAGAGGCGCCCGAACAGATCGAGGCGGTCCCGAAGGTCACGCCCGTGTCGGAGCCCTCTGTGGGGGTTCCGATGGAGGACGAGGGCCTTACGTACGAATGCCCGGAGTGCGGATCCCAGGTCGCCGAGAACGCCCCGATGTGCTTCTCCTGCGGCGCCCTCTTCACCGAGGAGGGTCTGGTCTGTCC
>JAZGDV010000109.1:0-5191 GCA_036478175.1 Thermoplasmata archaeon | reverse complement strand
TTCAGCCCCGCGATGAAGAAGAGATCCGACGCCCGACCCGCTTCGGACAAGGCTTGCTCCCACTCGGAATGGAATTGAATCCGTGTCTTGGGGGCCGCGATGAGCCGATTGGCCCGTGGGGAGGGTCCGTCTCCAAATGCGAGTCCCTCCGGATACTCCAGGATGTAGTGCACTTCCGGCGCACACTCCCAATAGAACTCCTCGGCCAGGGCGTACTCCACGCTCCCGGCGAGACGCAAGGGAACCTGGGCCGACGTGCCCTCGTAGAGCGAAGCCAACTCCCAATTGAACCGGTCCGGATGAACGAGGATGCGGGCGGCCCCGAAGTTGGAGAGGAGGCGGGCCACCCTCACCACCTGGCCTCCCGGCCGGCCCTCGAAGCCCCCGGTACCCTGCAAGAACCCGATGACGCCGTCCGAACAGAGCACCTCGAGGGCCATGCCGTGGGTGATGGAATGGGCTAGGGCTTCCGCCAGATCCCCAAGGTCCTCCACCTCCTTGGCAAAGAGGGGAGGCACCGCCTTCGGAGACGGCAGCCGGGCGAGCCAGGGTTCGTCGAGGAGACGGACCCGGTCGATCACGGAGTTGTAGGCGAGAAGGGCCCGGACCCCTCGGAGGGGGTTCTGTTTCGAAACGGCGATGTAGTGTTCTTCCCAGCGCCTCCGGCTCCGTTCCCGCAAGGAAACCGACCCAAGCCTTAGGTGGGGCTGCATGGGGGGTTCGGCTTAAGTAACTAGCACGGGCCCGCGGGTGACGCAGCAAAAGATTAATTGCCCCGTGCCTATCGCTGGCGGGGGTCTGCATGGAGCTGCTAAAGGGAGTCCACGTCATCGAGAGCATGGCCAACTGCGCGCTACTGACAGAAGACCGGCTCATCCTGATCGACACGACCGATGACGCGGAGGCGAAGGACGTCCTCGCCTACCTGAAGAAGGTGGGATTAAGGCCGACGGACATCGCGAGCATCCTCATCAGTCACGTTCACCCGGACCACGTGGCAGGCCTCGCGAGGCTGAAAGACGCCTCCGACGCAGAAGTGGCGGCCCATCGGATCGAGGCCGAATTCATCTCGAAGCGCCAGCGCTATCCCGGCGCACGGGTGCTCCCGCATGCGGCCGTCGAGGTGGACGTGCCCCTTGAGGACGGGGACCGCTACCAGGAGCTTACCGTCATCCATACGCCCGGCCATACCCCTGGGAACATCGCCTTGCTCGACGAGGCCCACGACCTTCTCATCGCCGGGGATAGCATGCGGATCGTCGATGGGCGCATCGGGCCGATGAGCGACACCTACAACATCGACCCCGCCCAGCACCGGGATTCCATGAAGAAGGTGGCGGGGTTCGCCTTCGAGGCGCTCATCGTGGGCCACGGGACGGCCATGGCCTCCGGGGCCTCGGATCGGCTAAAGGAGGCCGTGGCGAAGCTCTAGGATTCGGGCTCCCCGTCTCGGGCAGCGGCGATACGCCGGGACGCGTAACGAAAGAACGAGCGCCCGCCTTCGCGCAACCGCTTTAGGTCTGCTTCCTCATCTTCGACTCGGTAGGCTCGCAGGGCAGAACGAATCAGCGGATGCCACTGCCGAGGAAGCTCTTCCAGGGCCCAATTGGCCGCCGCGACCTTGGAGATGGCCACGTCCTTCGTCCTCCACGTGTAGACCAGGCGGCACAGGTTGAGCACGCAGTAGAAGGGGTAGTGGTCGAGGTGCGCTTCGATGAACCTTCGCTCGTCGTCCAGCGCCCGCGCCATCTCCGGCCAGGTTGCCGGGGGAGAGAGGGTCGCCGGATCCGGTCCCGCGAGGACCAGGACGGCCCCTCGATGGATGTGTTCCCGGTGGAGGGCCCACGCCCCGTCCACGGCGGACGTCCGTAGCTTCTCGCCTCCCACGCCCACAAGGTCCTCGGGAAGGGCTGAACTCTGCGCCTTCGAGAGGGGCAGATAGAAGCCATCCAAGTGCTCGGCGAAGCGGTACTCCCCCACCAGGAGGCGATGCATGTCGCGTAGGGCTGCGACCTCCGACTCCTGCAGCTCGGACCGGACGACCACTTGGAAGTCCAGGTCCACGCGGTCGGGAACAAAGCCCGGGAACGCGATGGAACCGACGAAGTAGATGCCCACGAGGTTGTCCCCCAGGGCGTCCCCCAGCCGCTCCCGGAAACGCCGAAGGAGGCGTCGGACGCTTCGTGGGAGATGATCCAGACTCGATTCCTTCAAGGTGGCAGCCCACGGGGGAAGGGGTTAAGTCGATATCGCGGTGTCCGATGGGGAAGCGTTTGGGGCAGCGAGAGGAGGTCCTCCCATGGCTCCTGGCCTCGGAGGATCCGTCGATCCGCTATCTGACTCTTCGCGACCTCCTGGAGGAACCGGACGACAGCCCGCGGGTTCGGCAGGCGGCCGCGGAAATCATGGAAGGACCGAGGGTTGGCGCCCTGCTATCCGGGCAAGAAACCAACGGGGGCTTCGGCGTCCCCCCTTACCAGAAGTGGAAGGGGGCCCACTGGCGTCTCGTCTCTCTAGTGGAGCTGGGGGTGCCCCCGGGAGACCCCCGACTCACGGCGGCGGCGGAGCATGTCCTGAAGTGGCTCACGGGGCGGTCCCATCGGGAGCGCATCCTGACGATCAACGGCCTGCCGAGGGTTCACGCATCCATGGAGGGCAACGCCCTCGCGGCCTGCAGCCGCCTTGGTCTCGCCGAGCGTTCGGAGGTCCGGTTCCTCGCCGACTCCCTCCTCGAGTGGCAATGGCCCGATGACGGTTGGAACTGCCGGGAGGGGGAGGAGGTTCACCACTCCTCCTTCTACGAGAGCTTGGCCCCGCTCTGGGGACTCGTCGAGTTTCATCTTGCCACGGGCGATGGGGAGACCCTGGATGCGGCGCGGCGGACGGCGGAGTTCTTCCTCCGGCATCGCCTCTTCCGATCCGAACGGACCGGGGAGATCATCAATCCAGAGTGGTTGAAGCTGCACTACCCCCTCTATTGGCACTACGACATCCTGCAAGGTCTGCGGATGCTGGCCCTCGTCACCTCCCTCGACGAGCCCAGGACCCAGGATGCGCTGGACGTGTTGGAGAAACGGCGACTCCCCGATGGGCGATGGAGGCCCGGCGCGTACTATTGGTATCCGCCCGGACCCAGGACGTCCAATGTGGAGGTCGTCGATTGGGGCCGAGGGGGACCCAACCGCATGATCACCCTGAACGCTCTGCGCGTCCTGAAAGCCGCCGGGCGAGCGGACCCGCCCTCCTAGTCCGGTGCCAGGACCACTTCGTAGTGCGTTGACGTTTGATCATGGCGCGACAGAAGGGCCCGTGCCTCCTCCGGGACCACGGCCGTCTTATGGTCCCCCCCGGCGAACCGCCGAACGGCGTCCATCGAGTCCCAGAGGGTCAGGGTCACGAACTCCGCCCCCTCCTCCACCTCCCGGCGGAGGGCGTACGCCCCCCGGTACCCCTCAATCCGGCGGATGCCTGGCAGCACTCTGGTCCGAAGCAGTTCCTCGTACGCATCCGCCTTATCTGCAGCGGTCCAACCCCGCCATAGCCGACCAATCATGCCATCGTCTCCCGATGTGCACCCAGGTCCGGCTCGAAGATAGTCTTTGCACCGATTAATCGCGGTTCGCGTCCCGGGCCAAGCGGATCCATTCCAGCGCGGCCTCGGCATCCTCGGCCGAACGGAGCGAGAAGGTGATCCATCCGGATCGGTTTCGGCGGAAGCCGACCCGTGCATCCCCCCGAAGTCGCTTCCTGTGTTGGGACTGAATCTGCGTGGTCAGTCGAATATCCACCTCTGTCGGGCCATGCAAGTGAACAAACTCCCGTCCCGCTACGGAATAGGCGACCCGATCGGACCATCGGGATGTGCCACGGGTCACGTCCCTCAAGACCGCAACCTTCAGGTCGAGCTGGTCGACTGGAGTGGATGACATCCCAATGGAACCCCAACACGTCCGTCGTATAACGAGGGAACGCGCGATTCCGTGAGAAGCGAGCCATGAACCCTGCCGCCGCCCAACGGGTCCGGGGCCGTAACCGGCCTCAGAATTCCGGTCTTCGGCTGACCTCTCGCGGGAAGTAAAGGGGACGGAAGGGCCTGCCCAAGGTACGCTCCCCGATTTCCTCCCGTAACTCCTCCAGGGTCATCTCCCGGTCCTTGTCCGCCTGGCGGTCGTAGACCTTGAGCGCCTTGGTCTTAGCCTGGGCCTCCCGCTCCCCCACGACAATGACGTAGCCGACCCAGTCCTGTTTGGCTTCCCGGACCTTCTTGCCCACCGTGGCGCTCCGGTCGTCCACGCCCACTCGGATGCCCACCAAGGCGTCGGCCATCTCCCCGGCCAACTCGATATGGTCCTCCGCGACCGGAAGAAAACGCACCTCCTCGGGGTTGAGCCAAAGGGGCAGGTTTCCCTTGTGGCCGGCCTTCTCCGCCGCCACCGCGGTATCCAGGATGGTGTACAGGTAGCGCTCCACGCTCCCCAGGATGGCGCTATGAAGGATGATGGGGTAACGACGCTTCCCCTCCTCGTCCACGTACGTGATGCCAAACCGCTCCGCGTTCCCCACGTCAATCTGGACCGTGGCGATCTCCCGGGCCCGCCGTTCGGCGTCCTCAATCATATACTCCACGTTCACCGTCCAGTAGAAGTTCTGGCCGGCCGGGTAGATGTTGATGAGTCCCTCCTTCCCCTCGTGCTTCAACATCTCCAGGATGAGGTCCTTGTTTTCCTGGTAGGCCTCTCGGGAGGAGACGTTGACCAACATCTCATAGTCTCGTCCGATCGCGGCGGCCTCCTGCGCGATCCGATCGTGAAGCCGCAGGAACCAGTCATACGCCTCCGGCAGATCCCGGCAGAGGACGTGCAAGTCCGGCATGTTCAGACGTCGCAGGCGGAACAGGAGACTCGTCTCGCCCGACTGTTCGAACCGGTAGGCATCCGCAACCTCGAAGGCCCCCAGGGGCAACTGCCGGTAGCTGATCGTCCAGTCGGCCATGTTGCTGAACTGCTGGTGGCACGCGGCGTAACGGAGGACGAAGGACCGCTTGTCCGTCTCCACGGTGTAGAGGCGGTCGCCGAAGAGTTCCGCATGCTCGGCCACGGCCCGTTCCGCCAGATCGAACATGTTCGTGCCCCGCAACGGATAGACGGGCAGGCCGAGGTCCTGGGCCACCTGATGCGCGTAGTCGGCCACG
>JAZGDV010000108.1:0-16043 GCA_036478175.1 Thermoplasmata archaeon | reverse complement strand
GACCTCACCATTGTCTCCTGGGGATCGACCCAAGCGGCCGTACGGGACGCTTTGGAGATTCTCAAGACGGGGGGGATTCGTGCCAACTCACTGGAGTTCTCCGATCTCTGGCCGCTTCGCGTGGAGGAGGCGCGGAAGGCCCTGGAGGACGCCTCCGAGACCCTCATCGTCGAAGGCAATTACACCGGCCAATTTCATCGCCTCCTCCGTGCGGAAACGGGAATTCGTGTCGCCCACGAGCTGCATAAGTATGACGGGGAGCCCTTCTACCCGCGGGAGATCGTGCGGAAGGCGCAGGAGGTGTTGGATGGCCGTTGAGGTTCACGTGATCAAGTCCGACACCAAGGTGACCTGGTGTCCCGGCTGCGGGGACTTCGGCGTCCTGAACGCGACGTTGAAGGCCATCCAGGCCATCCAGCTCGACCCCAAGGATCTCGTCGTGGTCTCCGGCATCGGCTGTTCCTCCAACTTCCCCCATTTCCTCCAGTCGTACGGCTTCCACGGAATCCATGGTCGCGTGATGCCCGTCGCCACGGGCATCCGTCTGGCCAACCCCGACCTGACCGTGATCGCGACGGGGGGTGACGGGGACGGTTACGGCATCGGGCTCGGCCACTTCATCCACGCCATGCGTCGGAATTTCGACCTCACGTACATCGTGATGAACAACGAGATTTACGGGCTCACCACCGGGCAGGCCTCCCCCACGAGCGAGCGTGGCCACGTCACGAAGTCCACCCCCTGGGGTTCGATCGAGTGGCCCGTGAACCCTATCGCCCTCGCGCTCAGCGCCGGGGCTTCATACATCTCGCGGGGCTTCTCGGGGGATCCCAAACAGATGGCGATTCTGATCGAGGGGGGACTCAGACACAAAGGGTTCGCCTTGGTGGACGTCTTCTCTCCCTGTGTCACGTACAACAAAGTGAACACGTATCCCTTCTTCCGGGAGCGGGTGTACAAGCTCGAGGACGAGGAACACGACACGTCGGATCTCCTCGCGGCGTACGCGAAGGCGCACGAATGGGGCGAGCGGATTCCCATCGGTCTCTTCTACCAGGTCGACAAGGCAACCTACGAGGAAGAGGAGCCGGCGCTGAAGAAGGGGTCCCTGGTGAAACAGCCCCTGGGGCTCTCCGTGGAACAGGGGCGATCCCTCCTGCAGGAGTTCCTCTAACAAGACCCGACACGATCGGAATCCCCGGGAACGGGAAATGAAATGGACCGGGCCCCGCGGAGGGAAGCCCGGTTCGGCTGGGGGACGGGGGCCTACTAGCTGACGACCAGGCCGCCATCCAGCGCCATGTACGCATGGCCCCAGCCGCAGAAGACGCCGCACAGGATGTCGAAGCTCCCCGCCCGGTCGGCGACGAAGGTCACCCGAATGGGCGCCGGCGATTCGTGGTCCGTTACGGCGGCGACCCCAAACTCGGGGATATGAATCGCGTGGTCGAGCAGGCCCTGCATCTCGGAGTCTTCCATGAGTTCCCTGAGTTCCGCCGCGCTCTTGCCGCCAAACGCGGTGTTGTTCTCCCACGCCGTAATCGTCCGTTCCATCAGCGCCTCGTGGATCTCATGACCGAGGGCCGCCGCAGAGATTACGAGCAGGGTCACCTCGGTCCCGCGGGCCACTTCAATCTGGGGGACTTCGTTCCCGTCCCCGTCGTAGAAGGCGAACCCCCAGTGGTAGGCAACCACGGTGAACGTCGCCTGGGGGGCGGGTGAAGGAGCAGCAATCAGGGCCACGGTGCCGGCTCCGAGGAGGAGCCCGATGACGAGCCCGCTACCCAACCAGAGCCACAGTCCGATTATCTTCTCGGTTTCCGACTCCACCTTTCGTCCCATGGTTGATTATGCGTTTTCCAATCCTATAAAAGGGGAAGACGATTCCCGAGGCTGACTCCCAAGACTGGGAATGAGCTCCCATGCTTATCAAGGACCGCCGGCTCCAAGACGCGCTGTTACGAGCCCTTGCAGACGAGCAGAGTAGGCGGATCCTGGCGGCGACGAGCACCCGGCCCCGGTCGGCCATGGACCTGATTCGCGAGGAAGGCCTCCCCAGTTCGTCGGCCTACCGACGGCTCCACGATCTCGAGAAGGATGGCCTGCTGGCCGTGGTCCGGACCGTCCTGACGCCCGAGGGGAAGAAATACCAGATGTACAAAGCGACGTTTCGTGAGGTGAGTCTGAAGTTCCACGCGGGAGAGGTGGTCATCACGGCGGTGCCCAACCTCGATGCCGTTCAGAAGGCGTTCCGCCTCTTCCACTCCTTCCAGGAGGAGCTGTGATGGCCGAACACCTGTTCCTGATGGCGGCCAAGGCGACCGTGCTCCTCCTCGGGACGGCCATCGCCTTCCTCTCGTACCTAGCATATCGGCGGAATGGCGGTTCTCTCATGCTGGCCCTCTCTGTCGGGTTTGCCCTCATCGCGATCGGAGCCTTCCTGGAGGGACTTCTCTTCGAGCTCCTCGGGTGGGACCTCGCCACCGTCCACCTCGTCGAGTCCGCCTTCGTATTCGGAGGACTGGTGACCCTGGCAATCGTACTACGTCCGAGGGGCGTGAAAGGCTGAGCATCTGGGCGCCCCTCAGCATCGTGGCTCTCGCGGCGGCCGCCTTCCCACCCACCTACTTCGCCCTGAGACTGCGGGAATCGAATTCCGCCTATGCGCGCCTAGCCGGTTTCCTCTCCCTCGCTCTGGCCATCCACGTCACATTCCACGTCACTGACATGTTCGTCGGAATCCCGGCAGTTGTCTTGAGCGTGGAGGCGCTCTCCGCCGCGTTCGTTCTGGCCTTCGCGGCGGCCTACTGGCAGCTCCGGAGGGGGGTGTAGCCACGGTCCTCGAAGCCGTGCTTCAAGGGCTGGTCCTGGGGCTTCTGGCGCTCTCCCTGGCCATCTTCCTCCTTCGCGAGGGACGCGGCGAGGTCCGTGGCCGGGAGATAGCCCTAGGCTTCGGGATTGGATTCTCCGCCTTCCTCTCAGCCTGGATTCTCACGGAGCTCCTCGGGATGCTCGCGCCTCCGTCCGGGGCGGAGGCCAGCGACGGCGTTCACTTCGCCGTCCTCCTCGGATTCGCCGTCTGGCTGAACGTGCGCTGGGGATGGTCATTGCGGCACGCCCGGGAGGGGAGATGACCGACCATCCGGCGCTCGTGATCTTGCGCCTCGGCATCGTCGGCGTGGGGTCCATTGTGACCCTCTGGGGGCTCCGCCTTGCGGTCCGGACTCGGGGCCACCGGAGCACCTACCTCCCCTTGACCGCGGGGTTCGCCCTTGTCACGCTGGGGGCCGTCGTGGAGGGCGTCCTCTTTGAGTTCTTCGGATGGAGCCTGTCTGCGGCTCATACGGCCGAGGCGTTCATCGGGGCGTTCGGATTCGCCCTGATCCTCGCCTCCATTCAACGGAGCCAGGTGTGACCTTGTCCTGTGTCCCGGCGAGGCGGAAAGCGGGCAAGCCGTTCCGGGCGCGACTCGGGACGTGGGCGTGGCGCTATCTTCACGGCCTCGCTGCTCGGTGGCCGTGTGATCGATGCCGTCCCCCCTTCTTCGAGTGGATGGAGGGCGTGCACGACGCCGTCAACGTGGGTTTGGGAAGATCGCTGGCGCGGCCCGCTTCCTTCGCCAGGTTCGCATCCGGTGCGTTGGACGGCCGTTATCACGGGGGATGCGTCGGGTGCTGGATTCTCCGTACGAGTTTCTGGCTCATCGCCCCTGCCACGCGGAGGAGGCACACGGCAGGGGTGAGCCCCGTTCGCAACGGGAGTTCAGGCAACGGCTTAAAAAGGGAATAGCGGTTGAGACACTGGCATCCCGATCTGCGGCCTACTGTACGGCCCCGACAGGCGGACGAAGGACGATAGCCTTCGACGTGTATCGGGGATGTCCAACCCAGAGGTTCAGACGTTCAGAGGCCGGGTCGATTGATTGGGCATTCCCGGCAAGCCGTTTTCGCTTGAGTTCGGAGTTCGGATGAGTCGAGACGCAGTGTTGGAGAGCTGAGGTACCAGTCGGTTTCTCGCCCTCCCTTTTTCGTGAGAGTTCCCCCCTTTCTCCTCGCCATCCTCTTCACGCCCCCCCAGGAGCCGTCTCCCGAATGATTCGGGGTCCTCCGCCGAGAAAGGGTGTCCGCTCGTCCCGGCAACCCTCGTCAAGGACACACTCTGCAACGCTCGCATGCAGGTCTTCGAAGTTCCTGTTAACGCCGCGCCCGCTGTCACTGGCTACGGTTGGTAGCCAAGACCGTCACATTGATTCAGGTCGAGCGCTCCCGGGAGCGTGGGCAGTTGGGGTTCTTGATCCTCAGAGGGAGGCCCTGAGATGGTGACCGAGAGAAGGGATGTGACAGTCGCAATGGGAACTGGGAGCGGTTCGGCCGATGACGTCGGCAGACTTATGGTACGGAAGCTGGTGCATCGTAGCAAACGGAAGGCTGAAATCAGTGATCAGAGGGATGCGCTACAGCTCTTGATGCTCGGGCAACCTCAGAATGTGAGAGACGGCCCTCCTGTGGGCCCTCCGGAGAACCTCTGAAACGGCACGAGGAGATACGCCGAATAGCTGGGCCAGCTCTCTCAGCCCAGTCCTTCTCGGGATGTCGTAGAAGCCCAGATCCAGAGCGGCCTGTAGCACCTCTTCCTGTCTTTCCGTCAGCCGCGCCACATCCCTGAGCTTCGTCACTTCCTCAAAGCGAAAGTCTATCCCCCGCTCCTTAAGGTCCTGGGTCAGCTCCCTCAGGCTCGTCCCACCGTCAAGAAGCAATGTCCACCTCATCCTGTCCTTGCCGGTCACGGTGGCCTGGACCACGTTGCTATGGGGAAGAACGGGGGCCAGACAAGGACACGACCGTGTCGTCACGATGCCAATGAACGTCCCAGGCCGGACGGCGGCGAACACGGCTCTCTGCACTGACGGAATCTCGCTGACGGCTCTGCTTATCTGGTCTGGACGTTTGTCGAGGCCTGTAATCTTGGCGAGGACGGACATCCCGTCGCCGGTCGCCCGAGAAACGCACTGGAGGAGCTTGATCGTCCCTCCGTACTTCTCCGAAAGATGGTCCATCCAGGGGCACGTGAAATTCAGAGACAGAGATACCTGGAGCATCTCGCACCCCGCGGGAGAATGGCGGGACTCCTCTTAAAAGCCTCCACCTGTGAAGGCAGGGATTCATAGTTGTCAGTGGATTGGGTGGGCCAGGGTATGCCGGGAACGCGCACGGTGGAGGGGTAGCGGGGGGTGGGATGGGCCGGCACGCCCAAGAGGTGTAAATGTGAGCAACGATGGGAGGCCCGCAAGAGACTACGTCATTCTCGTATTTTCATTGGCGGTGCTTCTGCTTATCCCCCTGTGGTTTGCCTTGGGGGTGTTCGAAACCGAGGAAGCTGGTGATGACGGTCACGGCGGTATGCCCGGAATGGGCGGAATGGGCGTATCCGTGGAGGAGTTCATGCAGAGGACAGAGGCCTTTGTCGAAGAGTACGAGCGTCCGGATGGTTGCATCGAACCCCCGACCACATCAGAAATGATGGAGGAGAATCCGGTGGTCTACATTCAGGCGACGCAGTTCGCGTACAGCCCGGCGAAGCTCTGTCTGAAGAGTGGTGTAACCTACACGTTCAGAATGATGGCGATCGATGTCATCCACGGGGCATCCATCCAGTTCGGGTCCGGGAGCCTGATGGTAAGACTGCCGCCTGGAGTTCAGGTTGAGCAAGAGCTGACGTTTAGCAAGGCTGCGTGCCAGTTGACATCCTGCCTTCTGTATTGCACGTTCTACTGTGGCGCGGGGCACCAGGTCATGAGCGGCCAGATCATCGTGGAATAACGGCCGGGCATGATGGAGAGGCAGGACGGAAGATGGTGGGGGCAGGAGCACTCACAAAACTGAGAGACGGGTTGAGGAACCTTCCTCGAGCCGACCGACACCTCATAGGCGCCTTCTTTGCGCTCGCCATCGTGACCCTGGCGATGGGAGGCCTGTTCGCTCTCATCCTCGCGCTGGAGGTAGGTAACCTGATTCAGTTACCCCCGCTCCCCGCCTTCCAGTATCTGACCCTTCACGCTTCAACCATCTTCTACTACTGGCTGTACTTCGTGCAGACTGGGGTTATCCTCGCCCTGATTCTGGTCTATACGAAGGGAGCGCACCTGACACCCGCCTGGAGGGGGATCGCCTGGGCGGGGTTTTTCCTGATGGTCGCGGGCTTGGCAGTAAACTTGGTCACCGTGGCTCAGGGAGCCGCGGTTCTCTATACGGTCTTTCAGCCCCTCGCCCAACAGTTCGAGGGATCGGGTTTCTTTTTGATCGGTTACATCCTGCTGGCCATCGGGCTGTTCTTGGCTGGCCTGACCGGCTTTGTCACCAGCATCAGGCCCAGGCTGGAAGGCGTTATCGGGGAGTGGTCATCCATCAGCTACGCCGCCGTCCTCTGGATGAGCTTTCTGATGGTGGCCTCCGTCATCTCCCTGTTGGCTTACGTCCCGGCCGCGCTCTTGGCCTTCGGCATGTCGCCTCTCATCGCGGACTTCAACTATACGATGAGCTGGGCCGTGCTGTTCCACAACATGCACTACCTGCCTCTGATGTCCACCGTGCTCGTCTGGTACGTGCTGGCTGAGGCGACGACGGGTGTAAAATCCGTGTTCAGCAGGCGGCTCTCGAAGAGCGTATTCTTCCTCTACCTGCTCGTCGTGCCGCCGACGTCGCTCTATCACGTGTTCTTGGAGCCGGACGTCGCTTCGGGCGTCAAGCTGATGGGATCGGTCCTCGCCCTCCTGATCAGCGTCCCCACGATAGCGGTTTTTCTCATCATCGTTGCCTCCCTCCAGGCGTCCGCCAACGGCCAGGGGGCGCGGGGTCTCTTCGGATGGCTTCGTTATCTCCCATGGAGGAATCCGGCCTTCTCTGCCATGGCTCTGGCATGGGTGGCCGCGCTCGGGGGCGGTGTCGTGGCGAACGTTTTGATCCTGGAGCGGGTGGCACCGCTGCTGAGCGACACCTTCGCCATCCCGGGCTATTTCCACTTCCTGACCATTGCGGTGACCTTGACCTTCATCGGTGCCCTCATCTACATGATTCCGGCGCTGACGGGACACAGACTCTGGATGCCCTCCCTCGCCCGGGCTCTTCCCTTCGTCCTGATAGCGGGTGTCACCCTGTTTGCCGTAGCCGGGACCTGGGCGGGCTTCTTGGGGGTTCCGCGGCGAACCCTGGAGTTTGACTACGGTGGAGCGGCACCATCGTCCTGGGCCCCGCTGATGACGGCTGTTGGTATCGGAGGGGTCATTATGGTCGCAGCGGGCGTTGTCTATGTGAGTATCTTGGCGATCACTGCCTTACGAGATATGCGCTCGGGCCTGAGGGTGGAGGATTGGCCAGTAGCCTCCTTTCGCGTGGAGGACTCCGTGGGTCAGAGTGCTTGGTTCGGACCAGCGGCAGTAGCCGTTCTCGTTGCAGGGATGTACGTAGTCACAATCTTGGCCTTCCGGCTGATGCGAAGTCTACCCTTTGCTGGGTAGAGGGGGGTCGGGCCTTGAGCTGGGATACCAAGGGGTTGTTTCTCTTGGCGCTCGTATGGGCGCTATTGAGCGTCATCTACGTGAGCGTGATTGGGATGATGTCAGGGGCAAGAGCATGGGGGGCTGGGGCGGTGATTTTCGCCGCTCTCGCACTCGCACTCTGGTATGCCGACCGGGTCGGCGCTCGGCGGAGGCTCACCGACGAGAAGGCGTAGGAGCCCTTACTCCCAGGCTCAAAGGTGGGCCGTACGGTGAGGCTGATCCAGATGGCCGTCGGGAGGCCTAGAAGACCTTTCTCCCACCCTCCGTTGAAGCCCCCATTGCGTCTCAGAGGGTCCTTCTCTTCCGATCAATCTGCCATGCCCCCTGCTGTCCCTGAGCCTGCGTCGCGTCGCCCGCGTGCCCTGGTGCGAGCCTGGGGTCCCACGGGACCGGGCGCCTTCGAGGCGCTCGAGGTCGGCCTCGGGAACGGGTTCCTTGAGGAGGATTCCCCTGAGGGCCGGAAGCGGAGGGGCCGACCGTCCCGGCGACCGATCCTCCGAGAGAGTTGTCCCTTGGATCGGACCCTCTCTTCCACCGCGGCGAGGAGGGTCTCCGCGAACGCCTCTGGGTCCTCCCGCCCGAAGACGAGGGACCAGTCCAGCAGGTACTCCCCTTTGGTGGCGGCCCCCTCCAGGGCTCGGAGGCCCGCCTCCGTCCGGATCAGCACCGTCTCAAACCCGGCCGGAGACCCGGCCCGGCCCACGGTGAGATCGGCGAGGCGGTTGGAGGAGTCGAGGCAGGAGAGGCAGCTGGAGTCGAAGGCCAGGTAGAAATCGTCCACGTTGATCTTTGACTCCGTTCCGTCGTAGTATCGAACACGGACATCGTCGGGGGCGTCGATGGACTCGATGAGGCGACCCTGGGGGCTCACGGTCCTCTCGAGGAAGCCCCTCTTCCAACGGGCGTTGGAGAAAGACCTAGATATGCCGACCCTTAAACTACATAGACCCGCCACGCCTAGGTCGTCACGGAAGACACTCCATGAGCACCTCCGCCCTCTCCGACGGTCGAATCACCCTCCACGTCCTACGGCATCCGCCCACCCCGGACGCAAGGACACGGGAGGCTCGCGAGGTGGCGAGGCCACGAGGGGTCCTTCGAGAGGGGCTGGAACGCGCCGATCGGGAGCACCGGAACGTCCTCCAGGAGGTGGATGCGGCGTACTACTTCGGGAATGCGACGCCGAGCGTCCTCCGGATCAGCCGTCGAGCGGCAGATCAGCTGCGGTCGTCCCTCCGCCTCCGGGAGGCGGTCTTCGGCGTGTGGGGGCCCGAGACTCTACGACGCGGCGACGCCCTCTACGAGATCTGGATCCGGCACCAACTCTGCGGCTAGACGCCGAATCACGGCGAAGTCGACCGCCTTAGCCCGTGCCTGATTACCGCCTCAGGCCTTCCGGAGGAGGGCGTGTAGGTATCCGAGGCCGCCGAGGAGCCCGCCCAGTGCCCCGACGAGGATGAAGATGCCGATCGGGAGGATGGTCCACTCGATGAGGGCATGCACCTCGCCGAATACCGCGGGTGGCGGTGTCTGAGAGACGAGGAGGTGGGAACCCCCTATAAATCCCGCCAGCATCATGAGCCATGTCGCCCCCACTGCTCCAATGTTCAACAGGATAAGGTGCCCCCAGGCCAGGCCGCTGCCAAGCCCTCGATAGGGCCGACCCCGGACGGTCTCGACGTAGTGATAGAAGAACGCGCTGAGTCCAACCGCCACTATGAGGATGAGGTACCCAGTAAAGCCCACCAGGAGCCAGGTTCCAACACTGCCTCCCGCCACAATGCGCGAGGGCTGCTGGCCGGTCTCCCCGAACAGGTTGAGGTACATGAACACCACGATAAGGATGAAGGCCAACGCCCCCTGGACGATTGCGGCTCCGATGAACCGGTTGGCCCACGCTCTCTTCGCCTCCATCGCCCCTTTTTCCATGGACCGGTAGAGGTCTGCTGGCCGGATAAAGACCCCCCCACGTCTCTCAAGGTTGGGACTGACGTTGGGGAAGCAGGGAGGGCCGCCGATGGCCGTCACCGCCCCCACGTGGTGGATCCAATCGCTTGGGAGGCAACATCATGCAGGCAGGCCTGCTTCGCGAACCCCGACTGAGCGGTCCGACCGGGCAGACGCAGGTTTCACTTCCTGAGCTTCTCTTGAAACTGTCTGCGGAACTTCATCACCTTCGGGGCGATGATTGCTCGGCAGTACGGCTGATTGGGACTCTGTCGATAGTAGTCCTGGTGGGACTCTTCCGCTCGGTAGAAGGCGTCGAAGGGGGTGACCTCCGTGACGATGGGATCCCGCCAGACACTTGGATGGAGCTCCTCGATGACCCGTTCCACGGCGTCCTGCTGCGCGGGGGAGTGGAAGAAGACGGCGGAGCGGTACTGCGGACCCACGTCGGGGCCCTGCCGGTCGGGCGTCGTGGGGTCGTGGACCGAGAAGAAGATCCGCAGGAGGTCCGCGAAGGAAATGACGGCGGGATCAAAGCGGATCTGGACGGCCTCCGCGTGGCCCGTCGTCCCCGTGCAGACTTCCTGGTATGAGGGATGGGTCACGGTTCCCCCCGTGTACCCGACCTCGACGCTCACGACGCCGCGCAGGTCCTCGAAGAGGGGCTGCAGGCACCAGAAACACCCCCCTGCCAGGGTCGCCGTCTCCAGGCCGTTCTCGGCCTTCGGTGGGGGCCTCCTGCCTCTGCGCATCGGGCCCTAGAGGAGCTCCGCGGTCAGGGTGATCGTGGTGTCCAGCAAGCGGGAGATGGGACAACCCTCCTTCGCCCCCTCCGCGGCCTTCTGGAAGGCCTCGTTGGTCGCCCCCGGCACCTTCGCGACGACGGCGAGGTCGATGGAGGTCGTCGACCACCCGGCCTCTGTCTTCTCGAAATGCAAGGTGGCCGTCGTCTCGATGTTCTCCGGGGAGAACCCCGCGTTGCCCAGGGCGCTGGCGAGGGCCATGGAGAAGCAGCCCGCATGGGCCGCCGCCACGAGCTCCTCGGGATTCGTCCCCGGGTCGTCTTGGAAGCGGGTGGGGAAGGAGTAGGGGACGCCCTTCAGCACGCCGCTGTCCGTCGAGAACGTGCCCCCGCCGTCTTGGAGCCCGCCAATCCATCGTGCGCTGGCACTTCGATTCATACTCGTCCTCCTGGCACCGCACGGCCCGCCGTTCTCTTTAATGCTTGCCCCTCGACCTCGAAAAGGTCGGGTTCGGAGGCGGAGACAGGCCTCGGCGCAGGCCGCGCTGTTCCTCTGAACGCGAAAAGTGGGCTCAGCCGGATTCGAACCGGCGATCTTCGCTGTGTGAGAGCGACGTCATCACCGCTAGACCATGAGCCCCCAGTTGCGAATCGGGCGGAGCGATAAATCCTTTGGCCGTGCGGAGTGGAGCGTCAGCCTTAAGGGGACCTCGTGGCATGGCCCGCGGAAGGCCATGGCCAAGACGGATGCTCGGGATTCCCCCAGGAAGGAGGTACGAAACGCGCTGGAGGACCGGGGGTACGCCCTCCATCTCACCTCAAAGCGGACGGGCGAGACGATTACCGTCAAGGTGGAGCTCGAGAGCCTGGAGGAGGGAAAGTCCCTCATGAAGCTCGTCGCCTCCGGCCGAATCGAGGACATCGACCTGTTGATCGGCTTCGACTTGGAGGAAGAAGATCTTTGGAACTTCATGATGCGGCTGATGAGCCTCGGGGACGCCATGAAGGGTTCCGTGGGTGTGGAACGGGACACGACCGAGTAGCCCGCATTGTTTTATAGCGACTCCCGGCTAAGCGAGGGGGCCAATGGATTCTTCTAACGTGCTCACGGCGCTCGAAGAACTCGAAAAGTGGCGTGCTCGTCGCGTCAAGGTTGAGAAGCGTCTTGTTGCCATTCGACGCGAACGGTGGGCCATGGAGCGGGAACTGGAAGCAGTAGGCCAGCGTCTCTCCGGACTCGCCGGCGCCCTCTTCCGCCCCGAGGAGCGCGGTGTCGACGCTCACCTCCTTCCGCCGTTCCGCTTGGAGAGGTGACCGTGAGCGCGACGAGGATGTGGAACGACTACCGCCAACTTCTCCGGCGCCGCAAGGATCTCCATCAGGCGATCGAGAACTTGGACGACGAGGAGGCGCTTCTTCTCGAAGAAATGGTCCAGGTGGACGGGCAGGTCGCCTACTACGTCTCGCTCGCCAGGGACATGAAGAAGGCCCTGGACCCGCCGGGTCTCAGGAAGTTGTTGCGCTCCCTGAGGAGGGCCTGAAGGCAGACCAAGGGCGCGGTCTGCGGGAACCCGACATGGAGCTTCGGACCGTCTGGTTGGAGGGGGACGTGGTCAAGCTCATCGATCAGCGCCTCCTCCCCGGGGAATACCGGGTTTTTGAGGCCCGAGATCACAAGGAGGTGGGGTTCGCCATCGCGGAGATGGTCGTCCGAGGCGCCCCGGCCATCGGAGCGACCGCGGCCTATGGCATGGCGCAGGCCTCTCTCCAGGGCAGCGACCTGGAGGAGGTGGCGACGTACCTGCGTGCAACCCGACCCACGGGGCACGACCTCTTCTTTGCCGTGGACCACATGCTCGAGGCAGCCGGGAAGGGCCGTGACCTGGTAGAAGCCGCGGAGGCCTATGCAGAGGACAGCCTGGAGCGATGCCGGGCGATAGGCCAGCATGGTCTCTCCCTGGTGAAGGACGGCGCCAGAGTCCTGACCCACTGCAACGCGGGCGCCCTGGCAACGGTCGGATATGGTACGGCTCTCGCACCCATCCGTGCGGCGAAGGAGGCGGGCCGCCACGTGTTTGTGTTTGTCGACGAGACCCGGCCCCGACTCCAGGGAGCGAAGCTTACGGCCTGGGAGCTGGACCGGGAAGGGATCGAGCACGTGGTCATCACCGACAACGCCGCCGGCCTCTTCATGGCACGGGGCGAGGTGGACCTGGTCATTACGGGGGCCGATCGCATCGCGGCCAACGGCGACGTCGCGAACAAGATCGGGACCTACGAGAAAGCGGTTCTCGCCAAGGAGAACGGGATTCCCTTCTATGTGGCCGCTCCCGTAAGCACCTTCGACTTCGGATTGGCCAGCGGGAAGGATATTCCCATCGAAGAGCGAGCAGAGGAGGAGGTCCGCGAGATCGGGAAGGAGGCCCTGACGCCGCCCGGAAGCCCCGTGCGAAACCCCGCCTTCGACATCACGCCGGCGCGCTACGTCACCGGCTACATTACCGAGCGCGGCATCCTTCGGTCCGAGAATCTCCACACCCTGCAGGACGAGGTCGTCGGGGGAAGGGGTAAGTAAAGCCGCCTTCTTCGAGGGGGGGGTTCGCATGGTTCTGACCAGCAGCGCCGTTAGCCACATTTGGTTCTTGGTGGAAGACCTGGACGCCGCGATTCGGTTCTTCGGGGATGTCCTCGGGTTCCGTCTCCTCGAGGCCCGTCCCAAGGCCGCCCGATTCGATGCGAATAACCTCACCATCGGTCTCTTCCAGGTGGAGGACGGGGAGGGTGCATCCCCGATCGTGACCTTCCGGATCGAGCACGGGATGGAGGGCTTCCACACCTTCCTTCGCGCGAAGGGTGTCAAGACCAAGGCCCTGGACATGGACTTCATCGGCAAGGTCCTGGCCGTGGAGGACCCCGACGGACACCTGCTGTGGGTCCACCAGCCCAAGAGCGAATAGGCTATGTAGCGCATCCCCGATGCGCGGGTGTGCTTCTCCATTCCACCTGGTTCGGTGCCTTCCTCCTGGAGGACGGGGAGGTGGTGGAGTCTCGTCCGTACCTCCAGGACCCCGAGATTCTGGCCACCAACATGTTGCAGGTGGAAGAGGGGAAGCTGTTGCGCGAGGAGCGACAGCTTGTAGAGGGACTCGACGAGTTCTCTGTCACCGAAGGCCGACTCGAGCGGCTCGGGGGCACCCACACGACGGAGCCCGCCCCCTTCCTCGACCCGACGGATTTCGGCTTCGATGTCGGTCTCCTTCGGGAGGCCATGATCGCCCTGGGGAAGCGGCAGTTGCGCAGGGCAGTCGAGCCCGCGGACCACGTCATCCAGGGGATTCGCACGCTGGACGTGGTGACCCGAGCACGGGACCTCCTCACGGAGCGCCTTCGTGACTGGTATGCACTCCACTTTCCCGAGCTCTCGCGGATGGTGGAGGCGGCCCAGTTCGCCGATCTCGTGGCCGAGCGGGGGCACCGGGACAAGATGCCTGTCGACGCCGTGGATTCCGTGGGTGCGGAGATCGAGGCGAAGGACCTGCAGGCCATCCAGGATCTCGCGAGCAGCCTCCGTGCCCTCCAGCGGGAACGCGCGAGTCTGGAGGCATACGTGGAGACGCGGATGCGAGAGCTCGCCCCCAACGTGGCGCACCTGGCGGGCCCCCTCGTAGGCGCGCGACTCATCGCCTTGGTCGGGGGACTCGATGAGCTCGCGCGGAAGCCATCCAGCACGATCCAGCTCCTCGGCGCCGAGAAGGCCATGTTTCGGCACCTTCGACAGGGTTCGAAGCCCCCGAAACACGGGGTTCTCTTTCAACATCCGTGGGTGCACGGTGCGCCCCCCTGGCAGCGGGGTCCCATCGCTCGCGCCCTTGCGGGGAAGATCGCCATCGGGGCTCGGGCGGACGCCTACACCGGTCGCTTCCTCGGGGAAGAGCTCCGAGAGGAGGTGGTGGCCGCCGTGGAGGAGGCCAAGAGGACCCATACGAAACCCGTCCCCCGTCGCGGGGGAAGGGGACGCCCCCGGAAGGGCCCGCGGAGATAAACCCTCATAAACCCCCACCTCCTAATTCCTCCATGGGTTCCAAGCCGACCGACGTCAGCGATACCGAGCTCGAGGAGCTCGTGCGGTCCGGGTCTGGGGTCGTCGCGGACTTCTGGGCGCCGTGGTGCCAGCCCTGCAAGTTCGTCTCGCCGGTCGTGGAGAAGCTGGCCGGCCGATACGGCGACGGCATCGAATTCGTGAAGGTGAACATCGACGACAACCCCGACTCCGCCACGAAGTACCAGATCATGGGCGTCCCCACTCTCCTGTTCTTCAAGGACGGCGACGTGGCGGAGCGGATCGTAGGCGTGGTGCCAGAGGATCGGGTTGAGCGGAGCGTGCAGCAGCTCCTGCCGTAGCCGGTCGCCTACTCCGCGTCCGCGTCCCGCAGCTCTCTCCGCAGAACCTTCCCAATGAGGGTGGTCGGCAGTTCGTCCCGGAACTCCACCGCGGTCGGCACGCTGTGCTTGGCCATGTTCTTGGCCAGGTAGTCGAGGACCTCCTGCTCGGAGACCTTTCCTCTGTACTCCTCACGTAGCGTCACGAAAGCCTTGGGCACCTCTCCCCTAAACTCGTCCGGCACGCCGATAACGGCCGCCTGCTCCACGGCCTCGTGTTCGAAGAGGACTTCTTCGATGTCCCGCGGGTAGACGTTCTGGCCGGCGACATTGATCATATCCTTCTTCCGGTCGACGATGTGGAAGTAGCCATCGTCGTCCATCTTGGCGATGTCCCCCGTGTAGAACCAGCCGTCGCGGAGGACGCGGGCCGTGTCATCCGGTTTCTCCCAGTAGCCCTTCATGACCTGCGGACCGCGAATGACGAGCTCGCCGATCTCTCCGACGGGCATCGCCTGGGTCCCCGTCTCGATGTCCATGATCTTGGCATCCGTGTCGGGAAGGGGAATGCCGATGGAGCCGAACCGGACCTTCGCCCAGTCGTCCATGGGATTGGCGTGGGTGATGGGACTGGTCTCGGTGAGCCCATATCCCTCGACGATCATCGCCCCCGTGGCCTCCTGCCACTCCCGGGCCACTTCCTGGGGCAACGGGGCCGCACCGGAAACGCAGTACTGGATGGATCGGAGATCGTACTTCTTGAGGTTCGGGTCGCTGAGGAGGGCCACGTACATGGCCGGAACCCCCGGGAAGTGGGTGGGCTTGTGCTTCCGGATCGCCTTGAGCGTGTCCTTCTTGTGGAATTGGGGTAGCAGGATGATGGCCGCCCCGTTGTGGATGGCCACGTTCATGCAGACGGTCATCGCGTAGGTATGGAAGAATGGGAGAACGGCCAGGACACGGCCTTCGGTCCCCATATAGCTGATGGCGCTGCCTTGGAGCGCGTTGGAGACCTGGTTGTAGTGGGTCAGCATCACACCTTTCGGGACGCCGGTGGTCCCGCCCGTATAGAGGAGCAAGGCCAGGTCCTCTCGGGGGTCGATTTTCACCGGTTGAAGCTCTCCCTTCGCGGCCTCGAGTTCATCCAGGAACCGGGTGGTGTCCGGGAACTGGCGGGGCTGGGCTTTCTTAAGGAAGGCGAGCCTCGCGAGGAGGCGGGGCATATAGTCCGTGATGCTGGTCAAGATGACTCGCTCTAGAGGGCTGTCCTGCCGCACGTGGTGGACGGGCTTGTAGACCAGGTCCAAGGCGATCATGATCTTCGCGCCGCAGTCGTCGAGCTGGGCTTTGATCTCCCGCTCGACGTAGGTCGGGTTGAAGGGGACCGTGACGCCTCCCGCCTTCAGGATGCCGAAGTGC
>JAZGDV010000107.1:0-2122 GCA_036478175.1 Thermoplasmata archaeon | reverse complement strand
TGGAGGAGCTGAACGGGGAGGTCAAGGCGTGCTATACCATCGCCCGCCACGCCCGGGCGCAGGGGATGGACCCGGAACTCACCGTGGAAATCCTCGCGGCGGAGGACCTGCCGAGTCGGGTGGAGCGTCTCCTGGAGGCCTACGATATGCAGGGAATCGCACAGCGGATCCGGGAGCTGAGCGTCCATCACGACCGCGAGGAGGCCTCCCTGCTCCTGGCGCGGGAGCTGGCCCAGGAGCCGGGACGGAGCGTGGAGGAACGCATCGAACGCGCGATTCGAGCGGGCCTCGCCCTCCTGACCGAAGGCGTCGTCGTGGCCCCCTTGGAGGGGCTGGGGGGCGTCCAGGTCAAGCAGAACGAAGACGGGACCACCTACCTGGACGTGTTCTATGCGGGCCCGATTCGGTCCGCCGGGGGGACGGCCCAGGCCCTCAGCGTGCTCATCGCCGACGTGGTCCGCCGGGATCTGGGCATCGGGGCGTATCGGCCGACGAAGGAGGAGGTGGAGCGTCTCAAGGAAGAGATTCCCGTCTACAAGCGACTTCAGCACTTGCAGCACATCCCCTCTGGAAAGGAAATTGAGCTGGTCATGGGCCACTGCCCGGTCGGAATCAACGGGGAGGGCACGGAGGAGGAGGAAATCAGCGGCCACCGGGACCTCCCCCGCGTGGAGACGAACCGCATTCGCGGGGGCGCCTGCCTCGTCATTGCCGAGGGGCTCTGCCTCAAGGCGCCCAAGATCCTCAAGCACGTCCGGAATCTCCAGATCGATGGTTGGGATTTCCTCACCCACTACCTGGAAGAGCGGAAGAACGGCGAGGAAGAGACAGAGAAGGAGCCCAGCTTCATGCAGAACGTCATTGCGGGTCGACCGGTCCTCGCCCACCCGAGCCAAAAGGGCGGATTCCGCCTCCGGTACGGCCGCACACGCGCGACGGGACTCGCGGCGCTGGGTGTCCACCCGGCCACGATGCACCTCGTCGACGAGTTCGTCGCGATCGGGACGCAGATCAAGGTGGAACGGCCAGGGAAGGCGGGTGCCGTTTCGCCCTGTCCGACCATCGAGGGGCCCCTGGTTCTCCTGAAGGACGGCAGCCTGACCGAGGTGTCCACCCTAGAGGAGGCGCGCCGGGTTCGACCTGAGGTCGTGAGCCTCGTGGACCTGGGGGAACTCCTCGTGGCCGTCGGCGAATTCCTAGAGAACAACCACGTCCTCCTCCCTGGCGCCTACGGCCTCGATTGGTATCGGACGGAGCTCGAAGCCCACCTGAGCCGCCTTCCCGACAATTGGGAACGACCGTCTTTCGAGGAGGCGGAGACCTGGTCGCGTGAGTACGCCGTCCCGATGCACCCCCGCTTCAACCTCTTCTGGCACGAGCTATCCGTGCAGGAGCTGCGGGCATTGCGCGCAAGCCTCGCGGCGCGTGGTCGGTGGACAGAAGGGCACCTCACCGTGCCCGCCGCGGACGATCTGCAGGCATCCCTCGTGGACCTGGGGGCCCTCTTCCGCCGGGAGGGGGACACCTTGAAGGTCGGACGTCACGGCCGTGCCCTCCTCCTAGGACTCGGTCTTGGGGTGGTGGACGGAAGGCTCCGGGCCGGGGAGGAGGTGGAGGCGGAGGGTGCCCTTGAGTACGTCTCGCGTCTCTCCGGGATCACGCACAAGGCCCGAGGACCCACGCGGATTGGGGCGCGGATGGGTCGCCCGGAGAAGGCGCGGCCCCGTCTCATGAAGCCCCCTCCCCACGGCCTCTTCCCCCTCGGCGTGCAGGGAGGCCCCCAGCGGCTCTTGGGCAAGGCCCTCGAGAAGGACCAAGTCGTCGCGGAGGTCGGGATTCGAAAGTGCACCGAATGCGGTCGGTCCTGGTTCCTCTCGAGGTGTCCCTGTGGTGGCCATACGGTCCCTGGGGGTCGAACCGTGGAGGAGAGTGTTCCTCTACGGGAGGTGTACAACAGGGCCCTGAAGGCCTTGGGCCTCACCCGAATGCCGGGCGTGAAGCTGGTCCGGGGGATGATCTCTGGGCTGAAGACTCCCGAAGCCCTGGAAAAGGGATTGCTGCGAGCGAAGCACGAAATCCACGTGTTCAAAGACGGGACCTGCCGATTCGACATGACGAACCT
>JAZGDV010000106.1:0-2000 GCA_036478175.1 Thermoplasmata archaeon | reverse complement strand
GTCAGCTCCTCACGCAGCGGTCGGACCTCGATCCGCGAGAGGTCCGGGGGACCATAGCCCATCTCGGGCGGGACGACGACTTCCCGGGCTTCTCCCACGCGCATGGGCGTGGGGAAGAGGACGCCATGCTCAAAGCCCTCGATGACCGTGGGCGTCGTGGAGCCCACCTGGAACCGCAGGGGCGAGTAGAAGCGCCGGAACTCGAACGACACCGCCTTGGGCCAGGTCGCGTTGTCCTCCGCCACGTGCTGGAGGCTCGTATCAAAGACCTGTCCGTTGAGGAAGAATCCGATGTAACTCACATGCACAGTGTCCCCCGACTGCACTACATCGGGGGGGACCGGCGTGGGAGGCAATGTCGCAACCAACACGCCGATGATGATGGCAGCCACGATGACGATGGCAATGACGACCCGCACGGGGCTGATCTGGGAGGGCCATCGGGGCAATCGCTGCATCCTATGCGGGTCTACACGTGAGGATTCGATAAATATTGCGGTATCCGCGGGGCCATGGTCGGGTGGACGTTCATAAGCGCGGGCCGCCTGCACGCCCCTCGTGCGGGAGCGGACGGTGACGTGCCCCGAGTGCGGGTCCTCCGACCTATACTGGGAGGCCGGCATGATCACGGGCCAGCTCTACCATTGTCGGGCTTGCGACTACGTAGGCGCGTTTGTCGTCGAGACGGAACCGGACCGGAGGGAGGACTAGGCGAACATCGTCCCCGTCTCGGCGGATCCTTCCAGGGCCGCTTCGACAACCTTCTCACGGGCCTGAATGAAGTCCTCAGACACGACGTGGTTTCGCCCCTCGCGGATGGCAAACATGCCCGCTTCCGTGCAAATGGCCTTGATGTCCGCCCCGGAGATCCCGTCGGTCTCGGCGATCAACCGATCGAAGGACACCTCCCCCTGGATGTTCATTCCCCGGGTGTGAATTCGGAAAATCTCCACCCGAGCCTCCCGGTCGGGGAGGGGGAACTGCACGATCCGGTCGAACCGACCCGGCCGCATGAGGGCCGTGTCTAGGATGTCCGGGCGGTTTGTCGCGCCGATAATTTTGACGTTGGAGAGGGGCTCGAACCCGTCCATGGCCGCGAGGAGCTGCATCAGGGTTCGCTGCACTTCGCGGTCCCCGCTGGTCGCAAGCTCGAGCCGCTTGGCACCGATGGCGTCCAGTTCGTCGATGAAGACAATGGAGGGGGCCCGCTCTTGCGCGAGCTCGAAGAGCTCGCGGACCAACCGCGCACCCTCGCCGATGTACTTCTGCACGAGCTCGGAGCCGACGAGCCGGACGAAGCTGGCCTTCGTCTTGTTGGCCACCGCCTTCGCCACCAGGGTCTTCCCGGTCCCGGGAGGGCCGACAAGGAGGACGCCCTTGGGCGGCTCGATGCCCACCGCGCGGAAGACCTCCGGCTTCAACATGGGCTCCTCCACGGCCTCCCGGACCTCGCGGAGGGCCTCCTTCAGGCCGCCAATTTCCGCGTAGGTAATCGGGGGCTTCTCGATCACCTCCGCGCCGATCACAATGGGGTCGTAGGAAGGGGGCAGGACGCCCATCACGGCCAGAGTCTGTTTGTTCAGGGCCACCCGGGACCCGACGACGAGGCTATCGGGGTCCACGTAGTCCGCGGCCTGGACGATGAAATCGGGGCCGGTAGTGCTCTTGACGACCATCCGGCCGTCCACCAGGATGTCTCGAATCACACCAATGATGAGGGGCGGGGACTTCAGTCGATCCAGCTCGGACTTGAGGCGTTTTCCCTCCCGCCTCAGCTTCCCCAGCTCGCTCTGAATGAACCGCTTCTCCCCTTCGATCAGCTTTGAATCTTGGAGAAGCCGGTCGTTCTTCTGTTCGAGGAGAGCGATGCGCTCGGAAAGACGCTCGTAGAATTCCTGCGCGTCTTCCTCATCCAAAAGCGTGCCTCCTGGCGGGGGAGGGGAGCATCGCGCGCTAATTACCTGGAGGGTCTATTTATGCGTTCCCCCGCGGGCATCAGA
>JAZGDV010000105.1:0-9191 GCA_036478175.1 Thermoplasmata archaeon | reverse complement strand
ATGATTGAGGAGGCCGGCGCGTGAGAGAAATCCCTCCCCAGCTGCAGAATCAGATTAACCAGTTCCGCCAACTCCAGCAGCAGCTCCAGGTGACCACAGCCCAGCGAGTCCAGATGGAGACCCGTCTCCGGGAGGTGGAGCTCACGCTGGAGGAGCTAGAGAAGGCGGAGAACGATGCGCCCATCTACAAGAGCATCGGGTCCCTTCTAGTCCGGGCCAGGGGTCGGGAGGAGGTCCTGAAGGAACTCCAGGACCAGAAGGAGACCCTCGTCATCCGCGTCAAGACGCTCCAGAAGCAGGAGAAGACCCTCGCGGACCGCTACGAGCGGATGCAGCAACAGATCACCCAGGCCCTCGGGGGAACCGGTCTGGAGACCGGCGTGGGCGCCGGCTAGAGAAACTAAATCGTTAAATTGCCGGCCCCCCCTTGGGTGCCCATGGCCAAACCGGCGCCTGCCACACCCAGGCAGGGGTCCAGCCAGCTCATGATGATGTTCATGTTCATCGCGATGATGTTCATCCTCTTCATCCCGCAGGCCCGCGACGGCCTCGGCTTTGTCATGGGGGTGGTCCTGGGACCCCTCATCGGCTTCGAGGGCGAGTTCCTGGTCGTGACCATCTTCCTGGCCGGCGCCATCCCTCTCACCATCTCCACCCTCCTCCGCCACCGGATGACGAACTGGGTCACCCAGGGTCGCATGGCGGCCACAAACAAGGCCCTCGGCAAGGAAATGCGAGAGGCCGTGGCCAAGCGGAATCAAGTCAAGATGAAAAAGCTACAGGAGGTCCGGGCCGAGGTCATGCGCGAATTTATGCCGGTGCAGATGGCCCAGTTCCGTACTCTCCCCATCACGATGATTCTCTTCATTGCCATCTTTGCCTGGCTCAGCGTCTTCATCGCGTCCATGCCCTTCCCCGCGGTGAGCGTCCCCTGGGAGGCCAACGCCTCCCTCGGCGGGGGTTTCGGGTTCTTTGCCAGTTGGGTCCTCCTCTACATCGTCATCACGATGCCCATCAGCCTCGTGCTCTCCCGGGTCCTGAAGTACATCTCGTTCCGTCGGAGGCTGGTGGCGCTGGGGGAGGGGTAGAGGAACTCTCCATGGCCCCCGTTCTGGTCATCGGGGGACTCCCGGGTGCCGGGAAGACCACCGTGGCCCAGGAGCTGGCCCGCCGACGGGACTGGGAGGTGGTCTCGGCTGGCGATCTCTTCCGCGAATGGGCGGAGGAGAAGGGCATGAGCCTCAAGGCCTTCGGACGATTGGCGGAGGAGGACCATGCCATCGACCGGCGCCTGGATGAGGCGATCGTGAAGCGTGTGGCCGACCTCATCGCTCGAGAGGTTCCCCTTGTGGTGGAGGGCCGCCTCCCGGCCCACCTCCTCCGAGAGGAGGGCCAGCAGGTGTTCGCCGTGTGGCTGGAAGCACCGCGTGCCGTTCGGGCCGCCCGGGTCGCGCGGCGCGACGAGGTGACCCGGAGCGTCGCCCTCCGCGAGATGAAGACGCGGGAGGCCTCCGAGACCCGTCGCTACGCGACGATATACGGCATTGACCTCGGGGACCTGCGCGTCTTCGACCTCGTCCTGGACTCCTCGGACCAGACGCCGAAAGAGCTGGTGGACGCCATCCTTGAAGAGGCCGGTGCGTGACGTCCACGGAGGCCACGGAGAGGGCGGTTCGATTCTATGGGAAACCACCCCAGGCGCGGACGGTGGAGGAACTCTTGGACGCGGGGATGGTGGTTCTCGACAAACCTCAGGGCCCCACCTCGCACCAGGTCTCCGCCTGGGTCCGGGATCTCCTAGGGATCGCAAAGGCGGCACATGGCGGCACCCTCGATCCCCGGGTGACGGGCGTCCTGCCCATCGCCCTCGGGCGTGCCGTCCGGGTTCTCGACGCCCTTCATGTGGGGGACAAGGAGTACGTGGGCGTTCTGCGCCTTCATCAGGACGTCCCCCGGGATCGCGTCTCCAGTGCCTTTGGCGAGTTCGTCGGGGAGGTGTATCAGACCCCTCCCGTCCGCGCGGCCGTGAAGCGAGTGCAGCGGGTACGCCGTATCCACGAGCTGGAGGTGCTCGACCACCGGGCCCGGGACACCCTGTTCCGCGTGCGGTGTGAGGCGGGCACGTACATCCGGACCCTCTGCGTCGACCTGGGAGAGGCCCTCGGGGTCGGCGGACACCTCCAGGATCTGCGGCGGACCCGCGCAGCCGACCTGGCTGAGGACGCGGCCGTCTCCCTGAATGCCTTCCGAGACGCCTTCACCTATTGGAAGGAGGACGGGGACCCGACGGAGCTCCGCACCATCCTACGCCCGATGGAGGAACTGATGGGCCACCTTCGACGCGTGGTCGTGAAGGACACCGCCGTGGAAGCCCTCTGTCACGGGGCCCCGCTCATGATCCCGGGGATTCTGGAGGTGGACCCCGCGATTGCCCCGGGGGAACTCGTGGCGCTCTTCACGCGTAAAGGGGAAGCGGTAGCCCTGGGGCGGGCCCGCCAGCGGGGGGCGGAATGGTCGTCCGCCAAGAAGGGAATCGCCGTGGACCTGGAGCGGGTGCTCATGGACCCGGGATCCTACCCACGACTCTGGCGTTGAGGCCCCGGCGCACCTTTTATTCGCTCCTGCCCTATGCGAGCATCCCCAGTCCGACGCCGAGGTCGCCTAGTCCGGTAGGGCGCGAGCCTGGAGAGGACCCCTCGATAGCTCGTGGCGGGCAACCGCCTCGGGAGTTCAAATCTCCCCCTCGGCGCTCGACCCTTTGCCCCCTCCCTCGCGGCTCGCGGCCTTCAATCGGTCAATGGATTCCACGGGACGGGGATTCACCCCCCGCAGGACCGCCAGGTATACGCTCACCAAGTCCCCAAGCAGAACGAGCTCCAACAGACCGGTCACGAAGTCCTCGCTGAGGAGCGGGACCGAGGTGACGGGCACCCGTTCCTCCAACAGGGCGACGGTGTGCTGGAAGCGGGCGTGGAGGGCACTGTCGGGGGGTGGTGTCAGGAAGACCGGGGCGAATCGATCCGGATTCGAGCCCTCAAGCCAGCCCACGATCTCGTTATGGTTCGCCTCGGGGAGGATGCTGTGCCACGCGAGGGTCTTTGCGTTCTCGTTCAGCTGGGTCTGCCACCTTCGAGCCACGCCGGCATAGGGCGGGGGGCCGTAGATGATAGGCACCTTTCCCTCCAAGGCCGTGGCGATGGCCTTTGCCGGGTTCTCCTCCGTCGGGACGGCCGGAACCCATTCTTCTCGGATCCGACCCAGGTCCGTAAGGGCCCCCGGGAGCGCGTCTTCGAGTCGGGCGGAGGAGCGGGCCAGCAGGGTGAGTAGGGGTGCCAGAAGGTAGCCCAGAGCCGCCCGGGGCGCGAAGCCGGGAGGGACGAAGACGTGGGGCACCCCCTGGGCCGAGGATGTCTCGGCGAGCTCTCCGCCCGATCCGACCGTCAGGCAGGAGAGGCCCCGCCCCAGCGCTTGCCGATAGGCCGAGAGGGTCTCCCAGGTGTTCCCCGAATAGCTGATGGCAACCAGGAGATCCTTCTGATTCACGTAGGGGGGGATGCGGGGGGTCCGCGTGACCTGGACTTCCACCCCCCCGTACCACCTCCCCAGCGCGTGGGCGAGATCCCCTGCGATGGCCGACCCCCCCATGCCCACGACGAAGACGCGCCCCGAAGGCGGATGGGTCCAGGCGGCGTCCCTGACCCCTGCGAGTCCCTCCTCGATCTGCTCCGGGAGGGAGGAAAAGGTTCCCATGAGCTCGCTGGGGTCGATCCGGGACAGACGATCGGGGTCGTCCAGCACACGGCGCGATGGGCCGAGGCGTTGAAAGGGTTGCGGGGGAGAAGGAACAGGTTTCTTGGTAATTACAAAAATCTTATGAGAGGTCCGCGGGTTCCCCGTATCATGCGGGCTGCGGTGCGGGGGGCCTTGAGAGCGCTCCAAGGGGGGACCCCGATCTTACTCTACGATGCCGACGGTCGAGAGGAGGAGACGGACCTCGTCCTCCCCTCTCAGTTCGTTACCTCCGAATCGATCCGTCTCTTGCGCCAGGAGGCCGGCGGCTTGGTCTGCACGACCTTCCCGGCCCCGGTGGCGAGACGACTGGGGCTGCCGCTTATGGAGGACGCCCTGACCACGCTCAAGGAGGACTTCCCGGTGATCGAGGGGCTCCTCCGGCACCGGCCTCGCTACGATGCTCGGTCGGCTTTCAGCCTGACGGTGAATCACCAGGCGACCCGGACGGGGATTACGGACCGGGATCGGGCCCGGACGGTGGGCGCGTTGGCCGAAGCGTGTCGCAATGCCCTCGCCTCCGAGGACGGCCTGGCACGGGAAGCGTTCATGCAGGAGTTCCGTGCCCCCGGGCACGTCCACCTTCTCATCGCGGCCGAGCCACTCCTGCGGGAGCGCCGCGGCCATACCGAGCTCTCCACAGCTCTTCTCCTGATGGCCGAGCTCCTCCCCACGGCCACTCTCTGTGAGATGCTGGCGGATGGCGGCGGAGCGCTCTCCAAGGCAGAGGCAAACAAATATGGGACAGCTCGACATCTTCCCTTCGTCGAGGGGAGCGACGTCCTCGAGGCTTGGGGAGCATGGTCCGGGTCATGGCGACGGGAGTTTTCGACATCCTCCACATAGGCCATCTGGACTACCTGAGGCAGGCCAAGGAACTGGGGGACGAGTTGGTGGTCATCATCGCCCGCGACTCCCGCGTGCGTCGGATGAAACATGAGCCGGTGACCCCCGAAGCGCTGCGACGGGAGCTGGTGGACGCCCTCAAGCCCGTGGACCAGGCCCTCCTGGGCCACGAGGGGGACATCTACCAAACGGTGGAGGAGGTCCGCCCCGATGTCATCGCCTTGGGTTGGGACCAGGATTTCAACCTGGAGGAGGTGGAGGCAGAGGTTCGCCGGCGCGGGATACCGGCGAAGGTGGTCCGGCTGACGAAGATGGAGGGGGACCTGGACGGGACGACGAAGATCATCAACAAGGTGATCAGCCTCTGGTCCATCCAGAAGCAGGTGGAGCGGGGGGAAGAGACCCCCCCCGAGGGGGAGTAGGGCTGCGGACCATCGGCATCGTGGACACGACGTTCGCCCGGTACGACATGGGAACGGCGGCGGAGGAGGAGCTGAAGAGCCTAGGGACGGGTTTCCAGGTCGTTCGCCGTACCGTGCCCGGGGTCAAGGACCTCCCGGTGGCGTGTAAGCGCCTCATCGAGGAGGAGTCGTGCGACCTGGCGATGGCCCTCGGCATGCTCGGGCCGCACGCCGTGGATAAGCAGACCGCGCTCGTCGCGGACTTGGGCCTTCAGGGGGTCCAACTCGCCACCAACACCCCGATTCTCGGCGTCTTCGTGTACGAGGAAGAGGCCAAGGACGAGGATGAACTGGCCTGGCTCGCGGCACGTCGCACCCAGGAACACGCCCGGAACGCCTACAACATGCTTTTCCGGCCCGAGATCCTACGACAGAACGCCGGGACCGGTCAGCGGGAGGGGTTCGACGACGCGGGACCCCTCGAGACGACCTCGGGGAAGTTGAGCTAGGTGCCCAACCTAGGCATCGTGGTCAGTGAGTTTCACGCCGACGTCACGGAGCGCATGCTCGTTCGGGCCGAAGAGCACGCCGCGTTCCGGGGTATGACGGTGACCCACGTCGTGAAGGTACCGGGGGTGTTCGACATGCCCCTCGCCCTCAAGCGTCTCATCCGGCGGGACGACGTCGACGGAGTCGTTGCGTTGGGGGCCGTTGTTCAGGGGGAGACCGGCCACGATGTGGTGATCATGGCGCAGACCGCCCGGCAGATCGCCGATCTCGCGGTGGAGTACGAGAAACCCATCGGCCTGGGCATCACCGGCCCCGGTCAGACGAAGGAACAGGCCCTCGACCGGGTGGAAAAGGCGCGGGAGGCGGTGGAAGCGGTCGCGAAGCTCCTGCAGACCCTGGAGGGAGTCTAGCCGCGAAGAAGTGTTATATCCCGACCTCTTAATCACGGAATCCGCGTCCCGAGGGCTCGGCCATGTCAGACATCCCCCAGATTGAGGAGATTCTAAAGGAGATCGAACGCCGCGAGGGCGTACACGAGGTCTTCCTCGTAACCCGATCGGGGACGTACGTTGCCGGGGCGCTCCCGAAGGGCGTCGAGCGGGAGACGTACGCAAGCATGTTCGCCGTCCTCCTAGGCTCCGCGGACACCGCCACGTCCCAGATGAAGGAGGCGATGCATGGGGTCACCGTCCACCTACGCGACTCCAAGCTCGTGGTTCTGGGGGACGGGCCCAAAGCCCTCTTCGTGCTCCGGGTAGGGGATGATGTGGGGGTACGACGCCTCCGGGAGATCCTGGGCCCCTACTCCGCGCGCCTCGAGGAGCACCTCTGAGGCTACATCCGCCGGAAGCCTCGGAGCATCCATTCGCCGACGGCCTTCGTAACGTATCGCACGGTGTGTCCTGCCCCCCGACTCAGACCGACCGGTCGCCCCCTCCCCTTGCGGATGGCCGCCAGCAGGTCCCCTTCGGTCTCGTACCCGTCTGCGAGCACGAGGAGGCCCCGCCCGATGTCTGCGAACCGATGGGCATCGCTGCCAGCCGTCATCGGCAGGCCGAGGTCCTGCGCCAGCTGCTCCGCCCGTCGGTTGTCCCGGCGGGTTGTGCGAGCATTCAGACCTTCCACTCCTCCGAACGGCACCTTCCGCACCACCGCTTCTCCGAGTCCGGACCAGAAGCGGTACGGGTGGGCGGCTACGGCGAGGCCTCCCTGCTCGCGGATCTTCTCCAAGGCCTCGGCTGCGGGAAGCCGGGGAGGGACCGGCTCTTGCAAGCCGTAGACGAGGATGTGCCCCTCCCGCGCCGAGAGTTCCATCCCCCGGATGCTGAGCAGCCCCGTCTCTCGGGCCAACCGCCGGGCTTTCTCGCTGCCTGCGAGTCGGTTGTGGTCGGTGATGGCCACCCCTTGGATGTCCCGACGCGCCGCCACCTTGAGGATCTCCCGCACCGGCATGGCCGAGTCGGGGGAATACCGACTGTGGAGGTGCAGGTCGACCTTGAACAGCTCACGTCACCTCGGACCCTGGACGGACCGGGCGGTCTAGGGTGACTTCGCGTTTGCCCGCCTTGAGGGGAAGACCCGGACCCCGAGAGCTCCCGTGAAAGTAGACGCGTCCGTCCTCCCCCACCTCGATGCGGAGCTTCTTGAACTCCTCGAAGGAGAGACGTGGGGCCCCCGGGACGCCCAAGACCTGCGTGCCTGGTTCCGCATCCCCCGTGAGAAGAAGGGAAATCACCGGGTCATCGACGGCGGCCAGGAGCATGGCATCGGACCGGACTCCCCGAAAGGTGCCCGGTTTGAGATTGAGCAAGACCGCGACGTGCTTCCCCTTCAACTCCTCCGGTCTGTACTCCTCTCGCATCCCGGCGACCATGGTTCGCCGTTCCGGGCCCAGGTCGGCCTCGACGATGTATAGCTTGTCGGCATCGGGATGGTTCTCCACTTTCGCAACCCGGCCCACACGGACGTCCAACCTCTCGGCCTCCTCCTCCACGGGCACAGGAACGAACTCGATCTTTCGGAAGAGGGGTTTCGGTGCGCGGAGTTGCTGTCCTCCGGCAATCCCCTCCGGAACCGCCTCCCAGGACACCTCCTCCACGGATCCGTCGTAACCCAAGTACCCCCAGAGACGCTGGGCGGAGAAGGGGAGGAAGGGGGCGGTGAGGATCGCGAGACCTCGGACCACGCGCAGGGCCACTTGGAGCACCGTACCTGCGCGCTGCCGATCCTCGGTGAGGAGGTCCCACGGGGCCTGGGCATCGAAGTACTGGTTGCCCCGACGCGCCAGGCGCATGATGCCCTGGAGGGCGTCCCGGAAGTGGACGTACGCGAGGTTCTGTCCGACCGCGCGCCATCCTTCCTCCAACTCCCGGAGGAACGCCTCGTCCTCCTTGGAGAGTTCTCCCGCCTCCGGGACCTCGCCGAAATTCTTGTGGGTGAACGTCAGGACGCGATGGACGAAGTTGCCGTACCCCGCGAGGAGCTCCCCGTTGACCTTCGCGGCGAAGTCCTCCCATGTGAAGTCGGTGTCTCGCAGCTCGGGCATCTTGGCCGTGGCATAGTAGCGGAGGGCATCGGGCTCGTACTCCGCCAGCATCTCATGGAGGTTCTCGCCTGTTCCGCGGCTGGTGGACATCTTCCTTCCCTGCACCCGGAGGTACTGGTTGGCCGGGATGTCATAAGGGAGGTTGATGGCGTCGTCGTAGCCCATTAACATTGCCGGCCAGAAGATGGCGTGGAACGGGATGTTGTCCTTCCCCACGAAGTAGTAGTGTCGGGCCTCCGGGTTGAACCACCAGTCCTTCCAGGCGTCGGGTCGCCCTTGACGCCGGGCCCACTCGATGCTGGTGGAGAGATAGCCGATGACGGCCTCGAACCAGACGTAGATGCGCTTCCCTTCCCATCCCTCGACGGGGACTTCGATGCCCCACTCGATATCCCTTGTGATGGGCCGGTCCCGCAGGCCCTCCTTGAGCCAGCCCAGGGCGAAGTTCAGGACGTGCGTCTTCCAGTAGCTCTTGTCCTGCAAGTACGCCTCGATCGGTTCTTGAAAGGCAGTGAGGCGGAGGAAGAAGTGCTTCGTCTTCCGCTGGACGGGTCGGGTACCGTCGATCTTGCACCGCGGCTCGATCAGGTCGAAGGGATCCAGGAGGCGGCCGCAATTCTCGCACTGGTCCCCCCGGGCCTCCTTGTAGTGGCAATGCGGGCACTCCCCCTCGATATACCGGTCAGGCATGAAGCGTCGATCGGTGGGGCAGTAGGACGCGAGCATCTCCTTCTCGTAGAGATGGCCCTTTTCCAAGAGGGTCCTGAACAACTCCTGGGCGACTTTCTTGTGCCCGGCAGCACTGGTCTTCCAGTACAGGTCGAAGCTGATGCCCAGGTCCGCAAAGGACTGGGCGTGAAGCTGGTGGTATCGTTCCGCGATGACCTCGGGTCCGACGCCCTCCTCGTCGGCCACCACAGTGACGGGCGTGCCATGTTGGTCCGACCCTGAGACCATCAACACCTCGTCCCCCGCCATCCGGTGGTATCGGGCGAAGATGTCGGCGGGGATGTACGCCCCCGCCGCGTGCCCGATGTGACGGGGGCCGCTGGCATACGGCCAGCCGACACCCAGGAGGAACTTGGCCATCGGGGGCGAAC
>JAZGDV010000104.1:0-2009 GCA_036478175.1 Thermoplasmata archaeon | reverse complement strand
GCCAGATCCGAGATCGCGAAGAAGATGGGGATCGATGTCAACGGACGATATGCCCTCCGGGTTCGGTAAGACACTACGGCTTCCTGAGGCGATGCGCCCCGAGCTCCGCATCCCCCTGGGACGCCTCACGGATGCCGAGGGCTTCGATCGTGAGGTCAAGGGTCAGGGCAAACTGGTTACCGTGGGGGATTATGTCACCGCCGCCGCCCTGACCGCGACGCAGCGGCCTCGGGTCGCCATCGTTGACTTTCACGTCGAGAGACGACCGGATGATCGACTGAACGACCTGCCCCTCTTCGAAGGGGCCAAGACCCTTGAGGTGGAGAACCCCGCTGGACAGATCGCGGCCGGGACGTGGGGTGCCTTGATGCAGGCCTACGATCATCCGGGTCCCGTCGTGATCCGTGTCCGCGGGGAGGAAGATCTGATGGCCCTGCCGGCCATCGCGCTGGCCCCTTCGGGGTATGTCGTGGCCTACGGGTTACCGGCCCGGGGTGCCGTTCTCGTGGAGATCACCGGCGAAAGCCGTGGACGCGCCGACGCGTTCCTGGCACGCATGGAGGTCCTGGATGGACATTGAGATTCTCTCCCGGCGGGAGAATAAGCTCCTGGGCCGACTGGAAGTGCGCTTCCAAGTCCGCTACGAGGAGGGGACAACCCCTTCGCGACCCGAGATGCGGGAGGGACTCACGAAGGAGTTGAAACTGGACAAGCAGGTGCTCGTCGTGGACAGCGTCCACTCCCAGTTCGGGAAGCGAGAGGCCCGGGGGTACGCCAAGATCTACGCATCGGTCGAGGATGCGCGTCGCCTGGAGCGCCCCCACGTACTGGCCCGAAACGGGCTCGCGGAGGCGCCGGCATGAGGAAGCGGGAGCTCTACAAGGTCGAAGAGGGCAAACTCAAGCGGGAGCGCCCGTTCTGCCCCCGCTGCGGGCCCGGTGTGTTCTTGGCGCAACACGAGGATCGGGTGTCCTGCGGTCGCTGTGGCTATACAGAGTTTCAGAGGAAGGGCACGGCCACGAAGGAGTAGCTCCGCCCATCCACCGTGAAAGGCTTATAGCGCAGAAGATTCGGAGGGATGGCCCATGGTCGATATGTTCACGTTCAAATGCCCGGAGTGCGGGGCGACTTTCTACGTCTATCCCATTGGGGAGGGATACACAACGGCAAGCCTGGAGGCGACGAAAGGCACCAAGGCCGTGCCCGTCTACTGTCGGAACGACCACAAGAACATGGTCTATTGGACCAAGGAGTGTGGACCAAGGAGTGACGCCCCGGCCCCCACGGCTTCCTGACGCCCCCATAGATATATCGCGTTGGGTCCTTCCCGCCTTTGCGGGCCTGTAGTGTAGCTATCCTGCGCGGCGCACGTGCCGGACTGCAATGGACATCACAGGGGCCTCCGGAGCCCCGAACCTGGGTTCGAAAGGCCCTCGAGGGCCGGAAATTCCCGGCAGGCCCGCTCCTGCCCCGCGGCAAAGGCTTAACGGATGTTCTCTCTCTTGGCCCGTGGTCAGGCTCGAGCGGCCCCCGGACGACGAGGTCGGCCGGCTCCTCCAGAAATACGGGCGGATTCGGCGGCGCGTTGTCGACTGGGACAGGCGGGACCGCGACGAACCCGACGAGCCCCCGTGCGATGGCGAGGTTGTCCCGCTCGTGCGGGATGCCGAAGGCCGTCTCGCGGTGGTCCGGCATCGAGAGGGGTCCGAGGACTTCCTCCTCCCGACCGGCCGCATCCGACCCGGAGAGGGAGTCGAGGAGGCTGCCCTGCGCGAGGCCCTGGAGGAAACGGGTTGCCACGTAGCCATCGACGAGGTCCCCGCCCTCCACCGTATTCGGATCCGATTTCGGGATGCCAGATGGGAACGATGGTTCTTCCTCGTGCTGTGCCGTGTCCTTGCGGCGGAAGACGGTCCACAAGACACCGACGAGATTGAGGCCGTCAAGTTTGTCCGCCTTCCCGGGGAGATGCCCATCGAGTGGGTACAGTGGGAGTGGCCGATGTGGGT
>JAZGDV010000103.1:0-3540 GCA_036478175.1 Thermoplasmata archaeon | reverse complement strand
ACGCCCGGCACGATCTCGGTGAAGAGGAACGCCTTCGCCCCGCGCACCTCCACGTGAACCTCCCAGTCGGGGGCGGTTAGATTTACGGTCAGCTCCGGAAATCTGGCGAGAATGGCCGATCCGACTTGCCGAGCCACATCGGCGCTGGTGAAGGGATGTTCCCCGACCCGACGAGTCCGGACCGCGAAGCTGGGCCCTCCCGTTCGAACCTCCTTCGCCAGCCAAACGGCTTTCGGGGGAATGGACTCCAGGTCGCCCGAGCTTTCCCAGACCGGGCTGAAGGAGACGAGTCCGAACACCCTGCCGAGTCGTCGGGTCGTGTCCGGATCGTCGGATTCCACGAAGAGGCGTCCCTCCTCTCCCGACACGCGACCCCCTCCGTCCTTGTCGCCCAAGAGACGGAGGACGTTCTCGCGCAGGCGTCGCATCATCTGGCCTCGCACATGGCGCCCCTTGAGCCCCATTTCCCCGTAACGGAGGAGGAATTTCACCCTTGCAGCAAGGCGCCCGAGATACATGCGCTTTCGCGTCCCCGTTCCCTCACGGCGAAGATACCTTTTTCCCGGCCTCCCGATTCGACCCGTGTGGACTTGCCGACTCTGGCGGTGGTCTCCATCCTGGTCTTCTTCGTGGCCTTCGTGTATTCCAACCTGGGCCTCGGGGGGGGCACGCTCTATATTCCCATCCTCCTTACCTTCGTCACGCCGTTCAAGGAAGTGGCCGTCCCTATGTCGCTTGCCTTCACCCTGGCCACCGCCCTGCCCGCGACGTTCAATCATTATCGGAAGGACTTGGTCCACACCCGACTGGCGCTCCTCTTGGTGGGCGGTGCCCTCATCGGCGCCGTCCTGGGGGCCCTGTTCACCCTTGCGATCACGCGGGAAGTCTTCCTCCTCTTCTTCTCGGCGATTCTCGTGGTGGTCGGAGGGAAGATGCTCTGGGACTGGTTGGGCCATGCGGAGACGCTCGAGCGCGATGACGACACGAAGATGACGGATTCCCGACTCGGCATCGCTTCCACGGCGACCCTCTCCTCCGGGTTTCTTTCCGGCAGCCTGGGTATCGGGGGCGGGGTGGCCAACGTGCCTATCCTGGTCTACGGCCTCGGTCGCCGCACGCGCCTCGCCATTGGGAGCTCCACCCTCATGATCGTGCCCACATCCATCGTGGGGGTCCTGAGCTACCTTTACTTCGAAGGTCTGGCGACCTTGGACGTCGGGTTGACCGCCTTCCTGTGGGTGTTCGTTCTCGTCGGCTCCTTCCTGGGGTCCTACTGGGGGCTCCGCAGGCTTCGATCCCGGTCCGTCGCCCTCATCTTCATCCTGGTCCTCTTCGTGGCGGCGGTGAAGCTGGTCACCGACCTGATTCTGGGGAGCTAAGATTTAAGGCGACCGTCCAGTTTGGAGCCGCGGTGGACCACTCCCCGGGCGGCAGGAGGGGCGACGAGGACCCCCTGCAGGTCGCGGGCGAGAGTCTGGTGGAGGCCTACGTTCGAAGCGAGGAGTTGAGACAGGTTCCCTGGCTGGGTCTCCTACGCAAGGCGGCCTTCGCCCTCGCCGGCGCCTTCACGTTCATCCTCGGCATCCAGCTGATGCAGGTCTCCGCCGAGGCGTTGATTCCCACCCTGACGGCGATTTTCGGTTCCCTCATCCAGGCCCCCCGCAACGCGCTCGGATTTGGGTGGCTCGTGACGTATGCGGTCCTCAGCGGGTCTCCCATCGCCGCCCTCGCCTTGGGGTTCTTCGACGCGGAGGTGGCCACGGCCACCTCGGCTTATTTCATGATCATGGGGTCCCGTTTTGGGGCCTCCTTCATCGTCATCGTCATCGGAATCATCGCGATCCTGCGAGGCGGGGGGCGGGAGGAGAGCCTCTCCATGGGCGTCCTCGCTTTCCTGGTGACCTACACGATCTACATCCCCGCCCTCTTCCTGGGATTCTTCCTTCTCGACAGCGGTCGTCTCGCCTCGCTCGTCATCTCCACTCCGCCTACGGTCATCGGGATCGTCGATCTGATCTTCGGTCCGATTCGGGGCACGTTGGCGGCCTTCCTGCCCCCCGAGGCCGTCTTCTTCCTGGCCTTCCTGGCCCTCTACGTGGGCTTCTCTCTCTTCGACCGAGCCTTCCACCGGCAGGAGGTCGAGGAGGTCGAGGTCACCGCCCTCCATCGTGCCATGGAGGTCCCCCTGTTTTCCTTCGTTCTGGGAGCCGGGATTACCCTCCTCTCCACCAGCGTCTCGCTCTCCCTGGGGATGCTGGTCCCACTCTACCTCAAGGGGTACCTCCGTCGTCGGGACGTGATTCCATACATCATCGGGGCGAACATCACCACCTTCGTGGACACGCTCCTCGTGGCCTTCCTCCTCGACAATCCGGCGGCGACGAACATCGTCCTCATCGCTATGCTGAGCGTCGCCGCCGTCTCCGTTTTGGCCCTTCTCACCTATCGTTGGTACAGCAAGGCCCTCCTGTGGCTATTCCACTGGACCTTTCACAGCAATCGCGCCGTGGTTGGCTTCGTCTTCCTCCTGCTCATCGTTCCCCTCATCTTGGTGGTGGTGTGACGGCGTCAGACGACAGGCAGGGGGACGGGGGGTAGGGATCGGACATGGCCCAACGTCGCAAACGTCGAAGCCGCAGAGTCCTCATCGCGACAAACCGATCGGGAGATGCGTACGCCCTCGACTATGGCGTCCGCCTGGCCAAATCGTTGGGGGTCGAGGTCGTCCATTGGATGATCGTCGAGACGATGGATGAACTGCGGGCCGAGTTTCCCGCCTTGGAACAAGAGAAGGAGTCCTGGAAGGATCGGGAGCCTGCAGTTCAGGCCGAGCTGAAAAAGGGCCTGGCTGTGGAGATTCTGAGCCGTCTCCAACCGCAACGGTACCGGCTCGTCGTGCTCCGGTTTCGGGGACGTCGTGGCCTGAAGAAGGTCTTCCCGCGGTCGGAAATCCTCTCGATCCTTCGTCACGGAAAGGTCAGTTTCCTCGTTCTGCAGCGACGACGGCGAGAGATTCCGAGGAAGGCCCTCGTGTGTACCGGGGGTTCCATCTACGCCCAACAAGCCGCCGAGTTCGGGGCGCGCCTTCTCGGCTCGCTTGGGGTCCAAGTGACGGTCCTCCACGTGGCAGAGACCCGGCCCAAGTTCGTGCTGAGCGAAGGGAAAGAGCAACCGGAACTCGATCCTCGTATGGTCCATGCCATGGCCCGGGCTCGGAAACCGTTCGAGAAAGCGGGCCTCGAGACGGCCGAGAGGGTGCGATTCGGCAAGATAGTCAATGAAATCCTTGCGGAAACGGTGTCGGGCCACTTCGACCTGGTCGTGGTGGGGTCCCATGGGGAGGCGGGAATCCGTCACCTGCTCCTGGGTTCCGTGCCCGAGGAACTTGTGAAGAGGGCTCGCATCCCCCTGCTCATCGTCCGAGCTACGAAAACAAAGTCACTTTGGGGACGTCTCTTCGCCCGAGGGTAGGGGCCCGATGGGCCCCTCGGGTCGTGGGTGGGACCAGGTCTCTGGCCTACCGTTTTAGAGGCGGAAGGG
>JAZGDV010000102.1:0-4651 GCA_036478175.1 Thermoplasmata archaeon | reverse complement strand
TCGGCTTCCAAAGGTGCCGATGCCCCACGGTGTGGTGGCGGTATCCCCGTGACGAACCTCCACCGCCTCCAAGGGAATCGTCAGGACGTCCGCCACGATCTGGGCGAGACTCGTCTCCTGCCCCTGCCCATGGGGGTGCGCGCCGGTGTACACGACGACCTTGCCGGCGGGGTGAACCACCAGGCGACAGCCCCCGGGGGAACCGAACCCGCATACTTCGACGTAGGTGGAGATGCCGATGCCGAACAGTCGGCCTTGCGCCCGAGCCCGCGCCTGATCCTTCCGGATCCGGGGGTAGTCGACGACCTCGAGGGCCTTCTGCAGAGCCCCCTGGTAGTCCCCGCTGTCGTAGGTGTGCCCCGTGACGACCTCGTAGGGAAAGGCGTCGGGCGGGATGAAATTCGTCCGCCGGATCTCGGCGGGATCCATCTCCAACCGACGGGCGAGGATGTCCACCATCCTCTCCACAGCGAAGGCGGCCTCCGGTCGCCCGGCCCCCCGGTAGGCGTCAGTGGGGGTCGTGTTTGTGAAGACACCTTGGACCTCGACCCGCACCCCCTGCATCGGGTAGGTCCCGCTCAGCATCTTCCCGAACGGGCTGGTGGGAATCCCCGGGCCGTCGGTGGAGAGGTAGGCTCCCAGGTTGGCCAGGGATCGGAGGTCGATGCCGAGGATGGTCCCGTCGCTCCGTGCGGCGATCCGGACATCCTGAATGTGGTCCCGGCCGTGCGTCGTCACCATGAAGTTCTCGGCCCGCGTCTCGACCCACTTCACGGGCCTCCCCAGTCGGCGGGCGAGATGACAGACCACGGCCTCTCCGGGGTAGACCGCGATTTTGCTCCCGAAGCCTCCCCCCACGTCCGGGGCGATGACCCGCAGGTTCGTCTCGGACATGCCCAGGACCCGGGCCAGGACCTCTCGGTGGGTCTTGGGGTTCTGGGAGGTCACCCAGAGGGTGAGCTGCCCGGCCTGCCCGTCCCATCGGGCCACGGCGGCCCTGGTTTCGATGGCGGCCGGCTGGAGGCGCTGGTTCACGATCCGCTGCTCCACCACGAGGTCTGCCTCCCGGAAGGCACGGTCCACGTCCCCGCCCTCGAGATGCCAGCGGAAGGCCAGATTCTGAGGCACCTCGTCGTGGAGTTGGGGTGCGCCCTCCTTCAAGGCCTCCTCCTGATTCGTCACGACCGGGAGAGGTTCGTATCGAACGTCCGCAAGGTCCAGGGCGTCTTCGAGGGCGTACGGATCGACGGCCACGACGACGGCCACGGCCTCACCCGCGTACCGCACCCGGTCGACCGCCACCGCCGGGTAGGGGGGCTTCTTGAGGCCGGCCTCCTCCAGTCCCACCTCCGTGGGCATCGTTCCCAGAGCCCCCTCCAGATCCCCTCCACTCCACGCGCCAAGGATTCCCGGCATCCCTCTCGCGGCCTCCAGGTCGACCTCGAGAATCCGGGCGTGAGCGTAGGGGCTGCGGACGAAAGCGGCATGGACCATCTCGGGCAAGCTGAGGTCGGCGACGTACTGGCCCTGCCCCGTGACGAAACGGCGGTCCTCCAGGCGAGGAACCGAGGCCCCGACGTATCGATCCTCTGAGATCCCCCGATTCGACACCTCGATTCACTCCGCTGACCGGCTCCGGCGACCTCTCCAGGCGGTTCCCTCGTTAAGACCTTCGGGCGGCCCGACCGGCCGATGCCGGGAACAGTTCTGGGAAAGTTATTTATAGAAACGAAAACAGATTAACGGTACTGTGGGGGGAAGAGGGTAGATGGTCGTTAGACCCGAGGAACTCCAGGAAGCCCTGGAGAAGACGTTGGACATCTCAACGGACGAGGCAAGCGACACCGCTCTGCGGGTCCTGAACTATTTCGGGTTCAACTCCGTCATCATCGACAACGCCCTCCAGCAGGAGGACCGCAAGGTCTTCTACGACCTCCATGACGCGGGCCTTCTCAACACGTACTGGGAGACGGTGATCCTCCCCACGGGCCGATCGTGGCGGACCTTCTACTGGGAGCTCGATGGCCTAGCCATCGATCGGGCCCGCCGACGGCAGGACGAGCGGCCGGAAGAGAAGGTCTACGAGACGCTTCCCCCGGAGATCTGGGCCCGGATCGAAACCTGAGGGCCCGCCGACTGCTGCTTGCTCGTATGATTCGGCGGGGTCACTCGTCCATGCACCGTCCATCCAGACCCTGCGAACGACGAGATTCCGCACCCGCGAGCATTATATAGACCCAGCCGCTAAGCCGATGCCGGCCCAGGCTGGGCCATCAAAACCAAGTGGGCCAATGCCGGTTGAACGGAGGCAAACGCATGCACATGAATCGACGACACAGGGCAGCGACGATGTTCTTGCTATTCGTCCTGCTCCTCGGGGGGCTTGGACTCCTCACGGCGGACCAATCCGCCGGACAGCAGCAGATCCTGGGAAGGATTACCGAAGCGGGTAACCCAACCAATCGTCTCGAAGGTGTCGCCGTCGCCCTGCTCGATGCCCACGGGCAGAAGGGGGACCAAACCCTCGCCACCGGTCCCGACGGAACCTACACGTTCACACCCGCCTCCGGATTCTACCGCATCACCGTCAAGACGCCGGGCTTCTTCGACAACGAGACGGAAGTCTTCCGCTTCGACAACACGGCCACCCTCCGGAAGGACATCGAAATGGTCAAGATGCCGGATGCGACGCTCATGCTCACCGTTGCCGTCGGCCTCGCGAACGCGACCGTTGAGGTGACCAACACCACCGTGCCCCAGTCCTTGAGGACCGAGCTCACGAACGCCAGCGGGGACGCCGTCTTCTTCGTGTGGGCGGGGACGTTTGAGATCAAGGTCGAGAAGGCCGGGTTTGAGACCAATATCACGGCCGTCGCCCTCTCCATGGACACCGTCGTGCCGATAACCCTCGACGCGGCCGTCTCCCTGGTCGGCAACGCCCAAGAACCCGATGGACCCTTTGTGAGCCAAGGCCTTGTCGCGTTCTTATACAACCTGAACACGAGTACGCCTCAGGCCAAACGGCTCCTCGTGGCCGACGTCACGGGCAGCCTCTATACGTTCTCCGCCTATCCCGGGGACTTCATCCTGATTGTCGATGCGGATGGGAAGGCCGCCAATCTCACCCAGATCACCGTAACGGGGGCGGAGGACATCAGTCGGACCCTGGAGGAATCGCCCGAGGAGAGGGTGGACACGGTCATCCAGTACGCGGAGGGCGACTGGAACCGGCTCCACCTCTGGCGAAACCTGACGCTCAACAACGACACCACCTTCCCCGGACTCCCGTTCGCCTTCGTTCACCACCTGCGACTCCAGATCGACCTGGCTTTGGGCGATGGCAACGGGGTGCTCAATGAGACCGAGCGGGAGGCCTTCCGCGCCTTCCTCGTGGAGGCCGGTCCGAAACAGGTGGACACGGTCGACTTCTTCTCCACAAACAGCGAGTCGTATCGGTCCGACCTCAATGGGACCGTCACGGACTACAACGTCTCCTTCACCAGCTTCAACCTGACGGGGGGTCCCGTCCTGGTCGCAAGCCTCGCCAACTACACGGCCATCGATCCAACGATCGTCGCGGACGAGGAGATGTATTTCGTCAACATCACGGCGCCCCACGACACGGACGCGGAGGTGCGGGTGAACACGACCTACACCGTACAGGTCGTCCCGAGCTACGTGCGGGAGACCGAGACCCTCACGGGATCCGTGGATATCCAGAGCTACGTCCGCATTGTCATCGACCCTCTCGTGGCGGCCGGAAACTTTCGGGTGGATATGGGGGTCGCCAAGTCGGTGGCCGGAACGGCACGGGTGCTCCTCGTGGCGCCGCCCGACCGATTCACGGAGACGAACGTCAGCGTGGACAACTACACCGCCATCGTGCCGACGAACGAATCCATGACCTTCACCGCCGAGGAGTCCACAGATCCAAACAGTCCCGACGGCCGCATCAACCCCGACTCCAACTTCACGTGGACCATTACGAACGACAACGCGTCCCAGGTCGAGACCGCCTTCGGCATCCGGCCCAACGTGACTTTCTCGGTCATGGGCAATTACAGCGGGAACCTCACGATCGTGGAGGTCGGGAATAACGTCACCTTCCGGAATTTCACCCTTCACGTCGACGGCATCCTGCCCATCGCGCTCCTCGAGAACAACGTCACCGGACTCGGCATCGATGCCAACAGCACTACCATCAGCATCGGAGAAGGGCAGGTGGTCGAGTTCTTCGCGGGGAACTCGACGGACCGCGTCCATGACGACATGGTGGGCGTCGTGGGTGCCTATCGCTGGGACTTCGACGGGGACGGGGTGGTGGACGCGACCGGGGCGAGCGTGGATTGGATCTTTGAGAATCCCGGGGAGTTCACCGTGAACCTGACGGTCGTGGACCAAGCGGGGCACAGAAGCCTCAACGCCACCCTGACCGCGATCGTCTCGGATACGTCGCCTCCGGACGGGGAGTTCCGCATCCTGGATGAGGACTTCCAGGAGGTTCAGAGCCTGGTGGAGCAGGTGGTCTATTTCTTCGACGGGTCGGACACCACCGACAACCTCGATAGCGTCCAGAACCTGACCTTCGACTGGGACTTTGGCGACGATACCACGGCGAGCGGGGTGAATGTCAGCCACACGTACACCGACA
>JAZGDV010000101.1:0-2382 GCA_036478175.1 Thermoplasmata archaeon | reverse complement strand
TCACGGATGTCTACCTGCCCGAGAAAATCGCGCAGCTGGGCCTCGGCTAGGGGGCGTCTCCCTCGATCACAGGCCCATTCGTGGGTTCCTACCCCGGCGTACTCCACCACACCCCCCTAGGTCATGACGCGCCTCAGTTCGGCCGTCCGGACCTGCAGGAGAATCACGTCTCCAAGGATGGCCAGGCTCGTGGGAATGTCGAGACGCCGCTTGCGCGTTGCCGGATTCAGCGTCCCCAACCTCTGGTAGGGTCTCCGATCGAGGAGGAAGGTCAGGCTGTCCACTCTCCAGAGGTTCGTGTCGATGTACGCATCCTCCACGATGCCGAGGGTCCGTCCGTCCTGGGAGACGACGGGCATCCAGAGGACCCAGGGAAGGGCCATGGGTGGCTTGTCCGGTCGGATGAGGAAGTCCCCCAGCTTCTTCACCGGAGTCTTGAGGAGGACAAAGTTGCCCACGGACGCGATGGCGTTGGGGTCGAGCAGGGCCGTTTCCCGCTCCTTCCGGGTCCGGAGCCCGAGGGCCTTGGTGAACCCCCGCTCCGGTTTCATCTCCAGGGCCGCGACGTTCCAGTCGTCCCCGACCAAGGCGATGTGGACCCGTCCCACTTGCCAGGCGTCGGCGGAGATGACCGGCATCCCGTAGAGCTTTCCGGCCCGGAAATGCATATGTGCATCGAACGGGCCGTCCCGCATATATATTATTGTTCCGATGATTATCGTCGGGTTCCGGGCCGGCTCTTTATAGCGGGGAGGCCGTTTTCCCTGCGTGGGAGACGCGGGGAAGGCGTTCGGAGGGCTCTGCGAATTCTGCAGCTACGAGGGCCCGTTCGAACGGAAGGAGGAGACGGGCGAGTTCGTGTGCCCCCAATGCGGACAAAGGCCCCGACATGCGCCCGAGGACGAGTGGCTGGGGTGACCATGTCCGAAGAAGAGGCCCTGACCCAACGGGAGGGGGAACGTCTCCTCGACTTTCTTGTACGGGCGATTCGGGCCCGGGGGGGCGCCCGTCGACTGATTCTTGGCATGGATCGATACCGTGAGGTTCAGGATAGCGTACGGAACGAAGACTTCGGGCTCGTGAGCATCGGGGGCCGGCACATCTTCAACATCTCTCATATCTTTGGCGTCCCGACCGAGGTCGATTACCACGACAAGACCCGTCTGGAGTTTCTTGACTAGGCCGTCCCGGACCGCCAAGGGCTTTATGCGGGCGCCTCGTCCGCGCGGGCGTGGGAGAGGAGCACTGGACCCTGCAGCTCTTCCTGAATCACCCCGACCTGTTCCTACCGATTCACGAGGCGGGACTGCCGTACGCCGCCGACCAGGTGACCCGCCTGGAGCAGATCTTGCGGAAGGCGGGGGTGCGCGGCCGCCGTCTCCTCGACGCGCCCTGCGGGATCGGCCGCCATGCGGTGCACTTCGCGAAGCGTGGGTGGGAGGTGGCGGGGCTCGAACTCGTTCCGGCGTACGTCGAACGGGCGGAAGCCCTCGCGCGGGACCTGGGCGTGGAGAGGCGGGTGCGCTTCCATCAAGGAGATCTCCGGGCGGTGGGCTCCTCCCTGAGCGACGAGGAACCGTTCCACGCCATCGTGAACCTCCTCACCTCCCTCGGCTATTGGGACGACGACACCGATCTCGCCATCCTGCGTCAATTCCGTGACCTGGCTACCAAGGGCGGGGTCCTTGTGTTGGATCTAATCAACCGGGACTTCGTCGTCCGACACTTTGAGCCCAGCAGCTTCGAGGATTACGGTTCGGTTGTCTACCGAGAGCGACGGACGCTGGACCTGGCGCGTTCCCGGATTGAGAGCCAATGGACGTTCTATCGGAAATCAGGAGACGATCTTGTGGACCCGGTGAGGGTGGACATCTCCCAGCGAGTGTACGCCCCCCATGAGCTCGGTCGCATGCTGCGCGAGGCAGGATGGTCGAATGTGAAGCTGTTTGGAGGATGGGACCTCAAGCCACTCTCCGCGGATGAGAGCCGGCTGCTCGCGGTAGCGAAGAACTGAGGACCGCGCCATGACACAGGTCGAGGTGACCGACCGACCGGGATTCGTCTAGCCCAGTACCCGGCCGAGTGGTTAGAGGGAGCGACCTCCCAATAGATCTCCGAGGTGTTGCCTCCTCTTCCCAACGCTCCTGCTGAGAGCGCGGGTGAGAGACCCCCTACTTGCCACCACTTTCGCTCTCCTCCTGGGGGGGAAGGTCTCCAGCCTCTCAAGGGCCGCGTAGGGAACCTAGAGGGTGGACTCCGCGGCGGAGAGATGCGGCCCGTCCAGGCCTCGCCTCATATCATATCGGATAATTCCACAAGTTTCTCAGCATACTGTTCGATGCCAAGAAAGGGAGCGCCGAAGGGGGAGCGCTGCAAAAATTC
>JAZGDV010000100.1:0-2503 GCA_036478175.1 Thermoplasmata archaeon | reverse complement strand
ACGCCGAACCGCGCCTGGACGTCCCTCGGTCCCTCCTCACGGAGGACCTTGAGGGGATGACCGAGAAAGCGCGGAAAGGCTACGAAGATCTGTTGGACGCGATCCTCTGTGGCTACATGGCCCAGTACGCGTGGTACTGGGGCACGACACGTTGCCGCACTTACGGATCCGTCGAGGAGGGTTACATGATTCTTCCTCGGTTGAAGGTGGGGGAGGCCGGGCTCTCCTAAAGGAATTCAAGCCTCAGGTCGAACAGGGTCGTGAGGATCCGATACGTGAGACCCCACACCACGTTGCCCTCAAACATGTACGCAGGAACGCGGAACTCGCGGCCGGCGGCATGGACGGTATGGGTCGTGCGTGAAGACCGCAAGGCGGGGAGGGAAGCCCAAAAGGTCGCCTGGACCTCCGATCCTGGACGAGGCGAAACCTCCTCTCGTGAGGAGAAGACATACGGGAACACGATGAGCTGAGAGACGTTGGCAGGGCGGACGCGGGGCAACCTCCCGAGGAACGCGAAGCTCTCGGTGACGTCGAGCGACACCTCTTCCCACGTCTCGCGGCGGGCCGTCTCCAGCGGGGAGCGGTCCCGACGATCGTGCATGCCGCCCGGCAAGGCGATCTGGCCGGACCAGGGGTCATCCTCCCGCTCGTTTCGGTGAATCAAAAGCCCTTCCGGCTCGCGGAGCCGTCGGAGGAGGAGGGCGACGGCAGCAGAAGGGGCGTCATGGGGCGCCTCGGGCTCATCCTGCTGGAGTTTCTCCTTAAGCTCCTCCTCCCAGGCCTCCATGGCTCGCTTCTCGTTCTGGGAACCCGGGAGGCTTCAAATAGCCTCCTCGCGTGGCTTTTACGTGAGTCTCGGCACCTTTCGGGAGCTGTCGGAAGACCTCCAACGCGCCCTGGAGGAGCGGGGCTTACACACCCCCACACCCCCCCAAGAGGTCGCCATCCCGGAGATTCTCGCGGGCGAAAACGTGCTGCTCATCGCCCCCACCGGAAGCGGAAAGACGGAGGCTGTCCTCCTCCCGATCTTTGACCTCCTCAAGAAGAAGAAAGGGGAGGGAATCTCCCTCCTCTACATCACCCCTCTCCGCGCCCTGAATCGGGACATGCTCCGTCGGATTGAGGACTGGGCCGAGACGCTCGGCTTCACCGTCGAGGTGCGCCACGGGGACACCCCGACCCGTGAGCGCCGGAAACAGGCCGTGAAGCCCCCGGACATGCTGATAACCACTCCGGAGAGCTTGCAGGCCATCCTCCCGGGAAGCCTCATGCGCCGACACCTGGAGAACGTGCGATGGGTGGTTGTGGACGAGCTCCATCAGCTCGCGGGCAACCGCCGGGGGGTTCAGATGGCGGTGGGGCTGGAACGCTTACGGCGCCTCGCGGGGGCGTTCCAGGTGATCGGTCTCTCCGCAACCGTGGGGAACCCCGAGGAGATTGGCAGATTCCTCGCCGGATCCGGGACGCCCGCCCGAGTCCTGAACGTGGAAGCGGACAAGAAGGTCCGCTACTACGTCGAACACCCGGAACCGCTGGAGGACGACTACGACCTGGCTCGCCTCCTCTACACCTCTCCAGAGCAGGCCGCGGTGGCGAACCGGATGGCGGAACAGATCGAGGAGCACGAGGCCAGCCTCATCTTCGTGAACAGCCGGGCCAACGCCGAGGCATTGGGCTCGAAGTTCAACCTGTTTCTGCCCGGACTCGCCGTCCACCACGGTTCTCTTCCGCCCGAGGAACGGACGCGGACGGAGGATGACTTCAAGACGGGTAAGCTGAAAGCGCTCGTGTGCACCTCGACCCTGGAACTGGGCCTCGACATCGGGGTCGTGGATTTCGTAATCCAGTACATGTCGCCGCGCCAGGTCTCGAGCCTGGTGCAGCGCGTGGGACGGTCGGGACACGCCCTGGATCGGACCTCCGAGGGGGTCATTTTCGCCCTGTCGCCCGAAGAGGTCCTGGAATCCGTGGCCATCGTTGCCCGGGCCCGCGAAGGACGGGTGGAGCCGATTCCCGTCCCCCAGGCCCCCCTTGACGTCCTGGCGCATCAGCTCGTGGGCATCTTTCTGGACGAGGGGGGACGGGGCGGCCTGTCGACAGCCCGAACCATCGTCCGGGGGTCGGATCCCTATCGGGCAGTCCCGGACGCAACTCTTGAGTCGGTACTCGAACTGCTCCGGAAACTCCGAACCGTCCGGGATGAGGAGGACGAGTGGGTCGTGACCGGCAGGGGGCGACGGTACTACTTCGAGAACCTTTCCACCATCCCGGACGAACGACTGTGGCCGGTCGTCGACTTGACCACCCAGCAGCGGGTGGGCCTCCTGGGGGATGAGTTCATGGCGAAGAAGGCCCGAGTCGGGCTGAATTTCGTCGTGAAGGGAAGGGCATGGACGATGGAGAAGATCGCGGAGGATGGGTTCGTCTACGTGAACCCGGTCGGGGACCCGCGCGCCCTCGTCGCCCGATGGGACGGGGAACTCCTTCCCATCCCCTTCGA
>JAZGDV010000010.1:0-3089 GCA_036478175.1 Thermoplasmata archaeon | reverse complement strand
CGAAGGGGATCACGAACGACCGGATGATCGAGGCGAAGGCGGAGTCGGTGGACCTCCTCCTCACGGCCTGTCCGAAGTGCCTCACCCACTTTGGCTGCCAGCAGCACGAGAACCTCTACCGGGAGGATCGGGAGAAGTTCGAGTACCAGATCATCGACATCACGCAGTTCCTCGCGGAGGCGCTCGACGAGGCGGCCGAAGAGGCCCTCGCGGAGGAGCGGGACTCCGTCGAGGCCGCGTACAAGCCGGCGGGGTAGGCGATCATGGCCGAGGTCGAGGCGCTGACGGACACGCGGGCCGCCCGCCACCGCTCCCGGCAGACCGCCAAGACGGCCTTCAAGGCCATGAACCGGAATTTTATCCTCAAGTATCCACGCGGCAAGGGGGTCATCGCCTACGTCTACGACGACATCTGCATGGGCTGCATCCACTGCGCCGACAATTGCCCGGAGAACCTCCGGCCGGACCACGAGGACGCCATCGTCATGGTGGACCAGACATCCTACCTCCCGGAGCTTCGCTTTGAGACACGCAAGGCCCGCATCGTGGCGGAGACCTGTATCGGGTGCGCGAAGTGCGCCGTCATATGTCCGGTCGAAGCCATCGTCATGATGCCACGTCCCGACTGGGAGGTCGTCGACAACGCGCCGGCCGCCCTGGGTCCGGAGGACGGGGAGGGCTGAGCCATGGTCGCCGCGGGGGAAGTCGGACCGGAGACTCGCTCGGAGCGGCCCAAATGGCCCCACCGCATGTCGCGGAAGGCCGAGGTTCGGCTGATCAAGCAGCTCCCCAAGATGCAGAAGGCCATCGTGATTTCCAAGGTCTCAGCCGTGCTCCTCTTCGCCATCGGCTTGGAGGGGATTGTAACATACACCTGGTGGCTCGCCGCCATCTTCATCCCGCTAGGCGTCGCCTTTACCGTGTGGCCAGTGAAGATGAACATCCCCAACATCTGCCCCCGCTGCGGGCACATCTCCGCCAAGGACGCGGGGTTGTGCGAGAAGTGCGGGACCGCCCTGATGTAGGCCTAGCGCGGCTGAGGGACCCATAGGAGCCCGGACGGGTTGATGATGTTCGCCAGGTCCACGCCCTGTTTGATGCGCCGTGCCAGGGCGAACCGCTTCCCCATCTGCGTGTCGTGGGCGAGGAGTTGCCCAACCTGAGTGTTTCGGACCCGGCAGGGGTGCCGTTGGGCGATCTTCACGAGCTCCGTGATTCGGTTGAAGCGGTCCCCGCGATGCAGCACCTCATCGACAGGCCCGCCGGTCGTGCTGGTCCCGCGGATGTCCCCCCGCATGAAGGGCAGGATGCGCACTGTTCCCCCCTCATGTATGGACCCCGCCAGGCCAAAGGCGCTTCCGCGCACGCCGACCCACGTGGCCAGATCCTCCCAGAGGGCCGGTAGGTCCACGAGGGAGGTCATGATTTCCGCCAGGTGAAACGGAGCCTTCTCGCGGGTGGCCGCCTCGTGCAGGTGTCCAAGACCGTCGGTCCCCTCTCCGGGCGTCTCCTCGCCCAGGCTCGCCTGCAGGGCCTTCTCCTGACCGGCCAGGACCTCCTCGCCCCCACCCAGATCGACCTCCAGGGTATAGCCCTCTCCGCCGTCCAGCCCCACCGCCGAGGCCACCGGGTCACCGAAGACGACCCGAAGGGGCTCGAGGGGGGCGTTCGAGATGGCTTGGAGAGCCTTCCACACGCCATCCCACGACTCGAACGTGAACCGGATGGCCCGGGTGCGTTCAAAGGGCAGCACCCGAAGGGTGAGGGAGAGGGGAATCCCTAGATTCCGACCCATCGTGAGGAGAAGCGAGTTGAGGTCGTACCCCGTGGCGTTGTTCGGAACGAGGTCGAATCCGCTCTGGGAATAACTCGTGTCCGGGCCCAGGAAGTCCACGTTGCGGAGGCAACTCTCCGGACCGCCGGCATAGGAGGAGAGCAAGGCGGTGCCGCCGATGATGTCCCCGATGTAGGGGTTGGTCGGAAGGACCGGGAACAGCGGGAGGAGTCGATGGGCCTGTTGGGCCGCCTCCGAGACCTCTTGCCACGTCGCTCCCACCTCGGCTCGGAGCGTGTTGTTCTCCGGGTGCACTTCCACCCCTCTGAATTGGGATAGGTCCAGGAGCAGGCCGTCGAACAAGGGGAGGACATCGCCTTCGAGGGGGTCTTCCCGGGGTCCCCAGTCCACACTGAGATCCCGGTCTTTGAGCATCTCCAGGCTCCGGCGGACGTAGTGGATGGTTCCCGATGCGCCCCCGAGGTTGACCCCCGCCACCTCGCCGGAGGCGAAACGCATGGCCTCGGCCACATCCCGCGTCTCCTCCATCTTCACCGGGATGACGGTGGCCTGATCGAAAAGACGCTTGATGGCATCCGGCAGCGCCCGTTTGTCCCGCAGATACACGATCTTGACGAGATCCCCTTCGGGAAGGCGCTCCAATGCGGGGTAGGGTCGCAAGACCCCCATGAAGTCGCGGTATCCGACGGCCACCTTCAGACCCCCCGTTTCTTCAAGCGGGTGATGATCTTCTGCGAAGGCATCAGGCGACGGAAGGCGCTCAGAAAGCGCAGGCCAAACCGCATGAGACCGGGAGGCACGATGAACTCGGAGAACGGGTACAGCGGAGGGGGTGTGGCCATCGTCTCTACCAGCTTGCCAGGGTTCACGACGTTGTCAGGGTCCACGCTGCTCTTGATGCCCTTCATCATGCCCACCAGGGGCCCGAACATCGGATCCAGGTTGTACGTGGCCAGGAATCCCAGGCCGAGAGGGTGACCGTGGAGGCCGAGGACGAACTCATGGAACCGTTCCACGAAGGTGAGGCTGAGCTGCCCGCGCAGGGTCCGCTCGTCCGTGACCAGATACGGGACCAGGAGGGCGGAGCTTCGATCCGTGAGAAACCCGTGGAACGCGGCTTCCGTCTTCATCTTGCGCGCCAGGTTCGCCGCACCCGCCACGGCCTCCTCGAGGCGGGAGAGAGGAACGAGGGCCTCCACGGCGACGAGCCCTCCCGAGATCCGACGGGATTGATAGGGCTGATCCCGCTGCGCCCATAGGAGCTCGGCCACGAAGTCCTCCTGTCCTGTGCCGC
>JAZGDV010000001.1:0-14043 GCA_036478175.1 Thermoplasmata archaeon | reverse complement strand
CTCGAAGTACTTTCGCTCCTCGAGGATGCGTCCCCGCTCGAGCTCCTCGGAGGCGAGGGAGAGGATGGCATCCGCGCCCAGGCCGAAGCCCCCCTTCTGGCCCCCTCGATACCGCCGGGTGAGCTCCTGCTCCCGCCGTCTCAGGTACGCCCCGATCCTCCGTTCCGCGAGGCGTGTAAGCGCCCTGGGGGTGAGGTCCTCTCCGTCGGGTATCGCCTCGAGCTCCAGCTCCCGCCTAAGGGCGAGAGCAACCTCGGCGCGCTGGGCGCCCTCCTCCACGGGATAGACCCATCCCCGTCGGTTTTCCCACACCGAGGGCAGGCTCGCCGGCCCCACTTCTCGCAAGGAGGGAATCGTGGCCGAGGCCTCGTAGAGGACGTTGAGTGCCAGGTGACGCTTTCGGTGTCGTGGGAGGACCTTGCGTCCGTCCTCCACCATCTCGTGCAAAGCCTGCATCGGGGTGGTCCCGTTCTCCCCTCCCACGTAGTCCTTCCAACGCTGGAGGCAGCGCAAGACCTCGTACGAACGCGTGAACCAGAAGCGAGGGGGTCGGGCCGTCCACACGGCCCCGCCCGGAAGCGGGGTCCGGGAGAACGGGAAGTCGAAGGCGTTCCCGTGGAGACGCAGGACGCCACAGCGGAGCCCGGACCAGGCGGTCTCCATGGACAGGCCCCCGTTCGTGCCAGCGAGTTCCCGTCGGGAGAGGGGACCCGATTCCTGGATGGCACGGAGGATCTCCCGCCGGCGCGGGTCGGAGAGCCAGTGAAACCACGCGAGAGGCGCGGAGGGATCGCGGAAGTGCGGGATGGGATGCCCCGTTCCCAGGGTCTTCCGGGAGGGCAGGGCGATCTCCCCGTCCGGTTCCCCTCCTCCCTCGTCGAGTGTGATTTGCGGATGCCCGTTCTCCTCTAGGAGGGCCGGGGCTCGGACCTGGACATCGGAGTTGAGGAAGTAGTAGTACTCCCGTCGCGCAGTGGACGGAATCAGGAGGCCAAGATCGACCCCTAGGCCGACGACCTTGCGGAGGTTCGCCCGCTTCGCCTCCCGCCCCGTCAGGGCTTCCAGATACTGGAGACGCAGGGGGTGCCCCCGGAGTTCCTTCAGGGTCAGGGGCTGCTGCAGGGTCAGGGTGTAGAGGACGCTGCTCGGGGTCCGCTGGGTCAAGTACGCCGAGACGGCATCCAAATCCAAGCTTCTAGCTCGCGGATGAGGCGTCATGGGGGCATCCCGTCCCTTCGAGGCGGCATGGTGAGGCGTTGTTATAAGCGTTCCTCCCCCCCACCCGAAGCTTTTAATCGCGACTGCTCATAGGCGGCCCGCCCATGAAGGTCAAGGACCTGCGGCCCCGCAACAAGGTGGACACGATCGACCTCGTCATCGTTGAGAAGGGGGAGCCCCGCAACTACACCAGCCGGGAGGGCGCGACCGGACGGGTCGTCGACGCCACCGGCCGAGACGACGACGGGGACACGGTGACCGTTACTCTCTGGGATGAGGACATCGATCGGGTGAATCCGAACAGCAAGATTCGGATTATCAACGGCTGGGCCAGCGAATGGCAGAGCAACCTGCAGCTAAGCGCCGGCCGGTACGGCAAACTCGAGGTTTTGGAGTAGGGCTCCCACCGCCGTCAGGGCGATGAGGGGGGCCATGAACATCGTGAAATCGTCGTCAATCCAGCGCAGACGTGGGTACTCCGCGGCGATGGCCACGACGGCGGCGATGAGAGCCAGGGCCAGCACCGCGGGAAAGCGGAAGGGTGTAAGCAGCGAAAGGCCCACGGCGGCGAGAGCGAGGGAGGCGACGAGGGGAACCCAAGGGTAGCCGCCTCGCCGTCGTGTAAGGGCGCTGAGGGGGTCGATCCAGGCCATCCCGAACATCGCCACGACGACAAAGGCCGGGGGGAACAGCGCAAAGCCCAGGAAGAGGCCGGTGCCCCCCCAGAAGTAGGCCGAGATCTGACCGCGTTCGTATTCCCGGATGCCCAGGATTTCGAGGCGGCCCAGGAGTCGGAGGAGTTCGATGACCAGGGTGACGAGCCAGAGGATGGCCGCCACGAGGAGCTTGGGGACCCCCATTTCCAAATCGTCGGGGAGCAGATAGAACGCAAGCAAGACGGGGGAGGCGATGTGAATGGCCCGCCGGAGCACGGGCCCCTCTTCCCACTCCATTTCGCCCCGTATGCGGACGCCCGAACATAAGGGCTCGGAGTCCCCTGCCCATCCCCGAGGAGGCCGACCGGGCTTTTATAGGGCCACTCGGTCCCTCGGCCGAGATGGCGGTTTTGGTCGTGCATTGCGGGGCCCACTCGACCGAGGAGGTCCTGGATGGCGCAGAGCGAGCCTTGGCCGCCGGTCTTCAGGTCCTTCGGCAGGGTGGCGATGCGCTCGACGCCGTTTTGCGGGCGGTCACGGTCCTCGAGGATGATCAGAGGATGAACGCCGGGACCGGATCCCGCCTCAATCTTGCGGGGGAGGTCGAGATGGATGCCTCCGTCATGGATTCCCGCGGTCAGGCCGGCGCCGTAGGTGCGTTGTCTGGGGTCAAGAACCCGGTTCTCGTGGCCAGGGAGGTCATGCGCTGCCCCCATCTCTTTCTTGCAGGGGAAGGGGCCGTCCGATTTGCCCGTGAGGCGGGATTCCCGGAATACGACACCGTCACCTCCCGCGCCAGACGGGAGCTGGAGCAGGTCAAGGCGAAGCAACGATCGGCCCTCGGGGGAACGGAGGCGTTACAGAAGCCTGATCCGGGGGACACCGTCGGTGCCGCGGCTCGGGATGAGAGAGGATACATGGCCGCCGCAAACTCCACGGGTGGCATCTCCATTCAGCTTCCTGGCAGGGTGGGGGACACCCCGGTGATCGGAGCCGGCATCTACGCGGGATCTGCAGGGGCTGTCGTGGCAACGGGGATCGGCGAGGAGATTATTCGGGCTGTGCTTTCGAAACAAGTCTACGATCGGTTGCTCGAGGGAAAGGACCCCCAGATGGCTTGCGACGAAGGGGTCGGTCAGTTTCCTCCGGGCATACCGGTGGGACTCATCGCGGTGGCCTCCTCCGGCTTCGGAGCCGCCGCGAACACCCGCATGGCCTGGCGGTCTAATCAGGTCTCGCCTTCGAACTCGTTCTGAGGAGTCTCGCGAGCATCCAGTGCGAGGCGTTGACGTTGGCCACGTTGGAATGTAGCATATTGTCATATGTTGTACCCATCTCCTTTATCAGAACCCGAGTCTTGAGAGGCTTGGGTCATGCACTTTGGCGGAACGTAGCGAACTCACCGACCGCGTGTGGCGAGATCTCGATCTCCTCAGAAGGCACGTCAGCCTTCTTCAAACTGTGGAAGAGCACCAGCCGATTGGCATCATTCGTCTATCGGAACTGCTGGGGTATCCCCAGCACAAGGTGCGCTACACCTTGCGTGTCCTTGAGCAACAGGGCCTCATCCGACCCTCCCAGAAAGGGGCCCGCGCGACGGCCAAGACCAACGGGTTCCGGCGGAAGCTCAGGTCCCTCTTGGCGGAGATGCGCCAGACCGTAGATGATCTTTCGGCCTCCCTCTGAAACGGGGGAGCCAATCTTTTTGAGGTCCATCGGGCATGGGTCGGCCGGGCCGCGGTAGCTTAGTCTGGTAGAGCCCTCGGCTGTTAGCCCCGGCAGACACCGAGTGGTCACCGGTTCGAATCCGGTCCGCGGCGTACTACAAAGGGTTCAGGGCCGATACGACCTCACCTCAGTTCCGAGCCCCGTTTCACGCCTGAGTGCAATCCACCCTGGCATCTCGTTCGTCCAGTCCGAGGCCAGAAACCCCGTCCGTCCGTCCAAACGTGCTGATGAAACGCCGTCCTCCATTTCAACTCGCGCAACAGGAACAGCCGCAGCCGCAAGTGCACGTGTCTGCCGAGTCAGCGAGGATGGGGAGGACCACCTTTCCCTCAGGGTACAGGTCGATGGGCTCTTGGGTGGCCATAGTATGGTATGTCCCTTGTAGCTATTAATACCGTCAAGAGGAACGCGTGGAATACACTACCCCCATCCCCCCCCGACACGTCTCGCCCCGGCCTTTACGTCAGACACGAAAATCCGGAGGAGGGCACGGACCCGTTCCCCGGCTGCGAGTCTACGGAGTCGGAGCGCGTCCTGCCTGAATCCGATGTTGCCGTGGTCAGCGACGTAGTCCACCATGACCTCCCAGACGGGTCGGCTCATCCCCCGGAGGGAGACGGCTCGAGCGGCCCAGGCCGTCGTCACGGCGAATCCGGTCCGCGGCGTTCCGGGTGCCACAGGCCGGAGCGTTGCATCTTTAAGATGTCTCGCTCTCATCCTAGGACGGGTGGGCCCGTAGCTTAGCCTGGCCAGAGCGCCTGGCTCATAACCAGGCGGTCGCTGGTTCAAAAGGGACGCCCCTTGGAAATCCGGCCGGGCCCATCCTCCCCCGAGTCGAGCCCCCGCTCGGGTCCCTTGGCTCATCCGCCCCTCCAGATTGCTCACGCGAGCCCGAAAGGCGTCGGGCACGTCTCTGCGTGATAATGGTCCTTGGTATAGTTAAGAGGGGCAGGGCCCTAGCAAGCACGTCATGGCGCTCGCCGAGGACCCTCGCATCGAAGAGGCTCTGGTAGAGCTGGGAATCAAGGAGCTCACCCCCCCGCAGGTCGAGGCGGCTCCCTCCATTCGGGCGGGCCGGCACGTTCTTCTGATTGCGCCCACCGGCATCGGCAAGACCGAAGCTGTCATGATTCCCATCCTGGAGGCCCTCCTCGCCGACCGGCCGCCCCGGATTGGGTGCCTTTACATCACGCCCCTCCGGGCCTTGAACCGCGACATGCTTCGTCGGATGGAGTTCTTCGGCGAGTACCTAGGAATCGACGTGGCCGTGCGTCATGGGGACACCTCCAAGGCGGAACGGGCCCGCCAGAGCCGTTCCCCGCCCGAGATCCTAATCACGACCCCCGAAACGCTCCAGATCATGTTTACCGGACATCGTCTGCGGGAACATCTCCGCCAAGTGCGGTGGGTGGTCGTGGACGAGATTCACGAGCTGGCGGGAGACGAGCGCGGGGCCCAGCTGGCCGTGGCGCTCGAGCGCCTGGAACGCCTGTCGGAGCGGGGCTTCCAGCGAGTCGGACTCTCCGCGACCGTAGGGAGTCCGGAGCGGGTCGGCCGATTTCTCGGGGGGGTCGGCCGGAAGGTCGAAGTCGTCGACGTCCGCACCGCGAAGGAGATGGAGCTTGCGGTGGAGCTTCCGCCCATCGGGGCCGAGGAGGAGGCGCTGGCCGAGAAGCTCACGATTGGACGCCGACAAGCCGCGACCCTTCGGCGAACGCGCGCGCTCTTCGAGGCGCATCGGAGCACGCTCTTCTTCGTCAACTCACGCGACGCCGCGGAGTTCCTCTCCTCTCGATTTCGCCAGTGGGAGGAGGATTTGCCGGTGGGGATCCACCACGGCTCCCTCTCGAAGCAGGCCCGCGTCGAGGCGGAGGAGCGGTTCAAGGCGGAGGCCCTGAAGGCGCTGATCAGCACGTCTTCCATGGAGCTCGGCATCGATGTCGGCGCGACGGACTTGGTTCTCCAATACAACTCCCCCCGCCAGGTCACCCGGCTGGTGCAGCGGGTCGGACGGTCGGGACACGGCGTGGGCCGTGTATCCAAGGGGATCCTGGTGGCCTCCAACGAGGAAGAACTTGTGGAGTCCGCGGTCATCGCTCGCCTCGGAGCCGCCGAAGAACTGGAGGCGTACGAGGTCCGAGAGAATCCTCTGAACGTCCTGGCCAACCAAGTGGCGGCCCATCTCCTGACCGAGGGGCGGGGAGACGCCCGGGAGTTCTACGCGTTGGTGCGGGGAGCCGATCCGTTCCGGGACCTCTCGTGGGCGGACTTTGAGGGGGTCCTCAAGCAGCTCACGGATCTCCGGGTGATTCGGTATCGTGACCCCTCCTTCTACAAGGCGTTCCAGACCCTCACGTACTTCTACGAAAACATTTCCATGATTCCGGACGAGACGAACTACCGCGTCCAGGATGTCTCGAGCCGCCACTACGTCGGGACCTTGGACGAGGCCTTTGTCGCGGGGCAGCTCCACGTGGGGACCCCTTTCATCATGAAGGGCCAGTCCTGGCAGGTCATCGACATCGGGGAGGACGGCATCATGGTCCATTCGGTGAAGGAGATGGGAGGCATCCCGAGCTGGGTGGGGGAGGAGATTCCCGTTCCCTTCGAGGTGGCACAGGAGGTCGGCCGGTTGCGGAGGGAGGGGTCCCTGGAAGGCTATCCCGTCAACGAGGAGGGGAAGCGCGCCTTCGCGACCTACATCCGGCGACAGGCCCCGGAGCTTGTCCCGACAGACCGGCTTCTCACGGTGGAGCAAGGCGAGGAGCTCGTGGTCGTGAACGCCGCGTTTGGGAGCAAGGTGAACGAGACCCTGGGCCACCTCCTCTCGGCACTCCTCTCAGCGCGCCTCGGCCAGTCGATCGGAATGCGGAGCGATCCCTACCGGGTCCTGCTTCAGGTCCCCGCAAAGGTCCGCGCCCAGGACGTCGCGGACGTCCTCCGCGGCATCGAACCCGACACCGTGGAGGCGACGCTTCGGATTTCCCTCCGTCAATCCTCCCTCATCCGGTGGGTCTTCGTCCAAGTCGCCAAAAAGTTCGGGGCCATGCGACGGGAGATCAACTACCGGAACGTGAACGTGGGCCGCGTCATGAAGGCGTTCGACGACACGCCTCTGATGGAGGAGGCCCTCGAGAAGCTCATCTGGGAACACCTGGACCTGCGACGGACGGAGGAGGTGCTCCGCGGCATTCAGGAGGGATCCGTTCGTCTCGAGGTCGGACCCCTGTCGCGCATCGGCCGACTCGGGGCAGAACGGGCCCTCGAGATCCTCCTGCCGCCCCTACCCGATCATCACACCTTGGGGCTGCTCAAGAAACGGTTGGAGGACCAGCGCACGCTTCTGGTGTGCCTCTCCTGTAAGCGCAGCCGGACGGAGAAGGTCAGGGGGGTCGCGGAGCCCGTTACGTGCCCGTCCTGCGACTCCGTGATGCAGGCGGCCCTCCGGCCGTGGCAACGGGACAAGGCGGCCCTCCTGCGCAAGGAGAAGCCGACGGCGGAGGAGAAGAGGGAGATTAAGCGCCTGTACACGAACGCGAGTCTGGTGATGGCCCACGGTCGCAAGGCCGTAACGGCCCTCGTAGCCCGCGGGGTAGGACCCGATGTGGCGGGCCGAATCCTACGGGGCTACCATCACGACGAGGACGAGTTCCTCCACGAGATTTTGGAGGCCGAGATCAATTACGCTCGCACGAAGCGCTTCTGGGATTAGATGGGCCCCTCCTCGTTGAGGGTCTCAATCTTGAAGAGGACACTCATCCCGCGAAGGGCGGCCTGGACCCGATCGGCCAGCCAGAGGGCGTCCTCCACCTTCGCGCTCCGGTCCCAGCGATAGATGAAATCGTAGTTGCCCTTGGTCGGCTCAAAGCCCAGGGACTGGAGGGTGGTTGCGACCTCGGAGGGGCGCGCGCCTTCGGTGGAAAACGTGACCTTGAGGTAACTCTCCATAGGCGTAAACACAAACCTGAGCTCGCGGTATAAAGGTTCGGTCACGGGGTGCCAGGCCCCTGCCATCCTTGCGCCACGATGTAGAATTCCGCGCTCCCTCGGGGGGAGGCCGGCGGGACAAAACCCTTACTCCGGGCAAACTGCTCTTGCACCCGCCGAAGGCACGAGGGAAATAGGTCGCCTTGAAAGACCTTGGTCACGAAGCGGCCACCCTCGCGGAGGGTCCTACCCGCGACGGCAAACGCGCGTTCCGCGAGGTCAACCGATCGCGCGTGATCCAGGCTTCGCGTGCCGCTCAGGCGGGGCGCCATGTCCGAGAGGACGACGTGTGCGCCGGTCTCCGCCTCCGTCGCGATTGAGGAGAGGGCGGAGTCGTTTCCCACGTCGACCTTGAGGAAGGAGACCCCTTCGAGGGGTTCCATGAACGCCTGATCCACGGCCAGAACCCGGACGGCGCCTAGCTCTCGCGCGACCTGGGACCAGCCGCCAGGTGCCGCCCCGAGATCGATGACGGTGTCCCCCTTTCGAATCACGTGATACCGATCCTGAATCTGGAACAACTTGTAGGCAGCCCGGCTGCGATAGCCGCTGGCCTTCGCCTTGCGATAGTAGGGATCGCGCTTTCGGTCCTTCACCCAGGCCTTGCCCACGGACGATACCACCGAGCGAGCTTCCTTAAGGATTGCGTGGGCGCCAAACCTTAATCGGGGTCGGGCCCTCCTCCTGATGTGAAACCTCGCACCTACCGGGAGGCTGGCGTGGACATCGAGCGCGAGGGTCGTTCCATCGCCGCCTTAGCCTCCCAGCTTGCCTACGCCCGCAAGGGACTGGGGGCGCCCTTCGGTCCGGCGGGGTTCTTCACCTCCCTCCTTGACTTTGGGGACTGGGCCCTGACGCTGAACACGGATTGCGTCGGCACGAAGCTTCTGGTGGCGCGGGACCTGGGTCGCTGGGACACCGTCGGCATCGACTGCGTGGCGATGAGCGTAAACGACTGCCTTTGTGTCGGCGCCGAGCCCCTTGCCTTCGTGGATTACTTCGCCGTGGGGGCGTACGACGAGTCCGTGGCCCAGGAGGTGGGCCGAGGCCTCAATCGGGGTGCGGAGCTGGCCGACGTTTCCGTCGTGGGCGGGGAGTTCTCCACCGTCCCAGAGATCGTCCGGGAGTACGACCTGGTCGGAGCGTGCGTCGGCAGCGTGCGCAAGGAGGACATCGTCGACGGGAGGACCGTGGAGCCGGGGCAGGTGATCGTCGGGCTGCGGAGCAGCGGACTGCACGCGAACGGTTACACCCTCGTGCGCAGGCTCTTGGAGACCGAAGGTGTCTCCTTGGAGGACCCCGTTCCCGGTTCCGCCGAGACCTACGGTGAGGCCCTCCTCCGACCGACGGAGATTTACGTCCGTGACGTTCGCCGCGTCCTCCAGGAGGTGCGCGTTCAGGGGATGGCCCACATCACCGGCGGCGGGCTGCTCAACTTGGCCCGGGTCCGGTCGGACGTCGGGTACCAGATCGAGAACCCCTTCCCCCCGCAACCGATCTTCCGTGCGCTCCAGGACCTGGGGAGTCTGGCGGACCGGGAGATGTACCGCACGTTCAACATGGGGCAGGGATTCGCTCTCGTCCTCGAGGAGTCGGAAGCCGACGTGGCGGTGGAGATGCTCCGTAAGGGCGGGGAGGCCCGCGTGATGGGTCAGGTGACCGAAGGAAAGGGCGTCCACCTCCCCGGGTCGGACCTCACGTTGTGACCCCTGCGACACGGATAAATAGCGTTCCGGGCTTGCGACCTCCGGCCGCAATGAGCGAAGGCTCCTCTCGGGAAGAGACGGACAAGGCGTACCGCCGGTGGTTGGACCGGGCCTACCGAGAGGGAACCGCCGCGGGACAGGAAGAGCCCCGAACGGATTCGGGCATCGAGGTACGACCCGTGTATGGGCCGCACGACTTGGACGTCGGGGGATCCTTGCCTGGGCAGGGGTTTCCCGGTCAGCCTCCCTTCACACGAGGCATCCATCCGACGATGTATCGTGGCCGACTCTGGACGATGCGGCAGTATGCAGGCTTCGGGACGGCCGAGGAGACGAACGAGCGCTTTCGCTACCTGCTCTCCCAGGGTCAGACCGGGCTGAGTGTTGCCTTTGACCTCCCGACGCAGATGGGGTACGATCCTGACCACCCGATGGCCCGGGGGGAGGTCGGCCGGGTGGGCGTCTCGATCTCGACCGCAGAGGACATGGCGGCGCTCCTGCGTGACCTCCCGCTGGACCAAGCGAGCACCAGCATGACCATCAACGCGACCGCAGCGATCCTTGTCGGCCTCTACGCCACCGTCGCGGAACGGTCGGGGGTTCCCCCCCAGACGCTCCGGGGGACGGTGCAGAACGACATCCTGAAGGAATATGCGGCCCGAGGAACCTATATCTACCCCGTCGACGCGGCGATGAAGCTCACCACGGACCTCATCGAGTGGAGCGCCACCGAGATGCCGCGCTGGAACTCGATCAGCATCAGCGGATATCACATGCGGGAGGCAGGCTGCAACGCCGTACAGGAGGTCGCCTTCACCCTGGGCAACGGCATCGCCTATGTGGAGCGTGTGCTGGATCGCGGTCTCGCGGCGGATGCGTTCGCCCCCCGACTCAGTTTCTTCTTCGCGGCGCAGATGGACGTCTTGGAGGAGGTGGCGAAGTTCCGGGCCGCGCGCCGACTGTGGGGAAAAGTCATGGCGGAACGGTTCGGGGCGGAGGAGGTGCGTTCGCGACTTCTCCGCTTCCACACCCAGACGGCGGGGGCCGCCCTGACAGCCCAGCAGCCACACGTGAATGTGGTCCGGGCGACCCTCCAGGCCCTCGCTGCCGTCCTGGGTGGGACCCAGTCCCTCCACGTCAGCGCCATGGACGAGGCCCTCGGTCTGCCCACGAAAGGGGCCGCGCGACTCGCGCTTCGTACCCAGCAGATTCTCGCCCACGAGAGCGGGGTCGGGAACACGGTCGATCCCGTGGCCGGTTCGTACTACATCGAAGCGCTGACGGACGAGATTGAGTCGCGGGCCGCCAAATACCTGGATCGGATTGAGCAGCTGGGCGGGATGGAACGGGCCCTCGAGCGGGGATTCGTCCAGAAGGAGATCGCCGGGGAAGCCTTCCGATTTCAACAGGAGGTCGAGTCGGGGGAGCGGCAGATCATCGGGGTCAACACCTACGTGGAGGACGCGCCGCCCTCCGTGGAAATCACCCGCATCGACCCTGCATTGGAGGAGAGACGAACGACGGGGATCCGCCGACTCCGGGAAGGCCGCGACCAGTCGACTGTCGAGAGGGCCCTGGCCGCGCTGCAGGAGACCGCAGAGGAGGGGGAGAACCTGATGCCGGCTGTCCTCGAAGCCGTGAGAGAGCAGGCGACGCTCGGGGAGGTGAGCGACGCCTTGCGGGCTGTATATGGCACCTACCGGCCTCTCCGGGAGTTCTGATGCACATCAAGCGGGTCGACCACATCGGGATCGCCGTCTCGGACCTCGCCCAGGCGATCCAGGCGTACGAAGCCCTCGGACTCCGCGCCTCCGCGATCGAGGAGGTCCCCTCGGAGGCGGTCAAGGTCGCACTCTTCCCCCTCGGGGAGACGCGAATCGAACTCCTCGAGCCATCGGAGAAGGACAGCGTCATCGACCGGTTCCTTCGGAAGCACGGGGAGGGCGTACACCACCTCGCGTTCGAGGTGGACAATCTCGAGGAGGCCTCACGCGCGTTGCGTGCCGCCGGGGTCCGCCTCGTCTACGGCAGTCCCCATTCCGGAGAAGGCGGATCGAGGATCAACTTCATCCATCCGACCTCGGCCCGGGGGGTCCTCATCGAACTCCGGGAAGGCCCGTGACCACCTGCTCACGTTTTAATAAGCCGCCGTGGTATCGCCGCCGTGGCCGTGGGGGTGGGGGCTTACCTGGCCTTGGGTTCCGCGATCGTCGCCGGCATCTTTGCCGCTCTTGTCTTTCGCCAATACGCCGCGAAACGGAAAGTTTTCCAACTCGTGTGGGGCGTCGGGCTCTCCCTCTTCACCCTCGCCTCCCTCTTCGAGTTCATCTCGGAACTCCAGGGTTGGAGCGTTCCACTCTACCGCGCCTATTTCTCCCTGCACCCGACGCTCGTGGCCGTGTTGGGGTTGGGAACCGTATACCTGCTCGCTGACAAGCGTGTGGGCCACGCGTTCCTCCTCTATGTCTTGGGGACCCTCGCCCTCCTCCTCGCCTTCACCCTGACCGCCCCCGTCGACGAGACCGTCTTCGTGCCAGGGCGGGTGGTCGGAGGCGCCGCCATGCCGGATGCGGTCCGCAATCTGTCCCTTCTCTTTACGATCCCCGGTGCCGCCGCCCTGATCGTGGGCGCGCTCTACTCCTGGTACCGCACCCGCTGGTCGTATAACCTATTCATCGCAGGGGGGGCCGCGATCATGTCGTTGGGTGGGACGCTGACGCGGCTAGGACAAGCGGAGCTCCTCTACATCTTCCTCCTCGTGGGCATCGCCATCATGTTCGTGGGATTCCTCCGGAGCCTGGAGGTGTCCCGCGCCCCGGAGCCCGCGGCGGTTCCGAGTCCGGCGCAGTAGGCGTGGCGGTTCCCTTTGGCAGGCCTCCTCATTCGCCGGACGGTGGTCGACTCCACAAACGAGGAGGCCAAGACCCTGATCGCCGAGGGGGCTGTGCCGTGGACCGTCGTCGTCGCCGACAAGCAGGTCGCGGGCAAGGGCCGGTTCGGGCGACGGTGGGCCTCACCCCCCGGGGGCCTCTACCTTTCGGTGATCCTGCAGGAGGCGTTGGAACGGACCCCCCTCCTTTCCATGGCGGCATCCCTCGCGGTGGCGGAGGCCCTGGAGGTCTGGGACCTCCACGTGACCGTAAAGTGGCCCAACGACATCCAGGTGGGCGGAGGCAAGGTGGCGGGGATCCTGGTGGAGGGTCTGGTCGGCGAGGAGGGCTACTGGGTCGTCGTGGGCATTGGCGTGAACTCGGACATCCCGCGGGACAGGCTCCCGAGGCAGTTGGACATGCCCGCCACAACCCTCCGCCGCGAGTTGGGCGGTCCCGTCGACAACGAAGAGCTCCTCCGTCGGCTTCTGGCGGCCCTGCGCGACCAGGTGAGGGATCTTCGGGACCCTTCCAAGGTCGTCCAAGCGTATCGAGATCGATGCACGAGCCTCGGCCGCGACGTCGTCGTCCAGACCCGCGAAGGGGTCCTGCAGGGCCGAGCGGTGACCATCCGTGAGTCGGGCGCCCTCGTTCTCCGGAGACCATCAGGGGAGGAGGTCGAGGTGACCGACGGAACGGTCCGGGAGCCCCCCTGACGAGACCGGCGTCCCTTTCGCGACCCGTGCGGCCGGCCCGCGTCACTAGGACGGGCGTCTACCGGGGCGGAAAGGCGTTTTAAGCCCCTGTCCCCTCCGGCGGCCATGGCGCCCTCCTTGGAGGACTGGGAGAGCCAGCTCCCTCCGGTTCCGGCCCCCGTTGCGAATTACGCCCTGTTCCGACGGAGCGGGCGCATCGCGTTCACGTCCGGGGTCGTTCCGCTGGTAGAGGGCCGTCTCCAGGCGGAGGGAAGACTGGGTGAAGATCTCACCGTGGAGGAAGGGTACGAGGCGGCCCGAACCTGTGCCCTCCTGGCATTGAGCATCCTCCGGGAGCACCTGAAGGGCCTGGATCGTATCAAACAAGTCCTGCGAGCGGTCGTGTTCGTCGCGTGCGCGCCCGGCTTTCACGACCAGCCCCGAGTGGCCGATGGCGCCTCCGACCTCCTCGTCGAGGTCTTGGGGGAGGCCGGAACCCCAACACGCATTGCCGTAGGCGTCGCGGAGCTCCCCCTCGGTGCACCCGTCGAGCTCGCCCTCACGGTGGAGACTCGTCGGTAGGCAGCCCGCAAAAGGGATATTGGCAGGTTCCCTTGGCGGCCCGGGGGGCCCTCGATGTCCACCGAAGATAAGATCAAGGAACTCCGGGACCGGAAGGACGCAGCTCGAGCTGGCGGGGGCGAGGACAACATTCGGAAGCAGCACGATAAAGGAAAGCTCACGGCCCGGGAGAGGCTTGATATCCTCCTGGACCCGGAGTCGTTCGTGGAGCTGGACCCCTTCGTGGTCCACCGCATCACCGACTTCGGGATGGATGCACGACGCAGCCCAGGCGACGGCGTTGTGACCGGGCACGGGGCCATCGACGGCCGCCTTGTGTACGTCTTCTCGCACGACTTCACCGTCTTCGGGGGCTCCCTGGGGGAGATGTTCGCCAAGAAAGTGGTGAAGGTCATGGATATGGCGACCAAGGTCGGGGCTCCCATCGTCGGGCTGAACGACTCCGGTGGCGCCCGGATTCAGGAGGGGGTGGTCTCCCTGGGAGGCTACGCGGACATCTTCTACCGCAACGTCCGCGCCTCCGGGGTGGTCCCCCAGATTTCGGTGATCCTAGGCCCGGCCGCAGGGGGCGCCGTCTACTCCCCCGCCCTGACCGACTTCG